>JANYAG010000243.1 GCA_025361465.1 Gemmatimonadota bacterium | reverse complement strand
CGTCCGGGTGAAGCCGATCGTTGCCACCGGCCGAATCGTGGTGCCCGGGATCCGCCGGTCAGGGGACGCCGCTGGTGACCAACAGCGCATCGCCACTCCTGAGGGTGCCGTGGCGGCTGGAGCGACCCACCTGGTGGTTGGTCGACCGATCATCGATGCGGCCGACCCTGCTGCCGCCTACGAGGCGTTTCGGATCGCCGCGCTCGGTTGAAGTTCCGGCACCGTCTACCACTGGAGGAGTGCATGCGCCTGCTGCGGGCGGCCACTTGGAGCTTGGCCACGACCATGACGGCGTCCTGCGTGCAGCCGATGCACCTGGCGCACGACGATTCGCCGATCGTCCTGGCACACCAGGCCCTTACGGCACCAAACCCTGCCGAGCCCGGGCCCTATCGGGTGTTGACGCTGACATATGGCAGCGGCAAGGACAGGCAGCGCGCGGCGTTTCGGGATTCGGTGGTGATCCGCACGCGCCCGGTCGACGGCAGCAAGTTCGCGTCCGGACCGTCGCCGGCCCAGGCCAAGGCCCGCAAGAAGTTCTTCGGCTTCGGGTTCGACTCCATGCCGATCAACGGCCGGGTGTGGTACCCCGAAGGTGCCGGGCCGTTTCCGCTGGTGTTGATCGTGCACGGCAATCATGACATGGAGAAGTTCTCCGATCCGGGATATGGCTACTTGGGAGAGCTGTTCGCCAGCCGCGGATACATCTTCGCCTCGATCGACGAGAACTTCCTCAACGGCAACATTCGCAGCGAGAACGATGCCCGTGGCTGGATGTTGCTGCAGCATCTCGTCACATGGCGGCGATTTGCGGACTCCGCAGCGGGGCCGTTTTCCCACAAGGTCGACCTGACGCGGATCGCGCTGATGGGTCACTCGCGTGGCGGGGAGGCGGTGGCGGTCGCGGCCGCGTTCAACACCCTGTCGCACTATCCGGATGATGCCACCATTGCCTTCAACTTCCACTTCGACATCCGGTCGATCGTGGCGATTGCACCGGTGGATGGCCAATACGAACCGGCCAACCGCCCGACGCCGCTCGAGAACATCAGTTACCTCGTCATCCACGGGTCGCACGATGGTGATGTCTCGACCTTCTCCGGCCTGCGGCAATACGAGCGGATCCGCTTCACCGACGCAGTCCCGCATTTCAAGGCCGCCGTCTGGATGTACCGGGCCAATCACGGCCAATGGAACACCGTGTGGGGCAGCACGGACGGGGGTCCCGAAAGCGCGCGCTTCCTCGACTTGCGCGGGCTGATCCCGCCGGAAGCCCAGCGCCAGATGGCGCGCGTCTACCTCTCGGCCTTTCTCGAGGCGACCCTCAAGGATCGCGCCGAATACCTGCCGATCTTCCGCGACCATCGGCTGGCCGGGGGCTGGCTGCCGAAGACGATGTACATCACCCGCTTTCAGGACCATGGCTTTCACGCCCTGGCCGACTACACCGAAGACGTTGATGTGGCGACGGGCACGGCTCCTGGAGTGACCATCAGTGACGACAGCCTGGCGACATGGAAGGAAGCGGTGATGCCGCTCCGGTCACGCAACGGCAACGTCGGCAGGAATGCGGTGTGGCTGGGATGGAACAACCACATCGCCGGTAGTGACACCACCAAGATGGGGCGAGCGGCGAGCTACGCGGTGACCCTGACCGATTCGCTCCGGACCGCATGGCAGGTCGGTGCCGCCACCGCGATCGAGTTCTCGATGGCACCAACCGATGTTGTGCCAAAGGCACGCGCTGCGGCCAAGGACACGACCAAGTCCAAGGGGACGGCGACCAAGGCGAAACCGCCGGCGAAGCAGAAGGAGCCGAAGAAGAAGCCAGAGGTCAAGGATTCACTGCCGATGCAGCTCTCGGTAGAGGCCATCGACGGCGCCGGTGTCGCGGTACGCCTGCCGGTCTCGCGCTATGGCGTCGCACGCCGTCCGCTCGAGGCGACGGTGATGCGCCGCAAGGGCCGCGACAAGTCGAGCTTCGGATCCCTGTTCGAACTGATCCCGCAGACGTACGTGATCCCGCTCGCCGATTTCCGCGCCAAGGATTCGCGCTTCGAACCAGCGACCTTGCGAAGCGTGCGCTGGGTCTTCGATGGCACGGTGGCCGGAACGGTGATCATGGCGGATATCGGGCTCTCGAACATTCGCCCGGCCTTCCTCACGCCGAGTCTGCCGTGAGGTCCGGCGTGGGTGGGGTGACCCTCGCGATGCTCTTGACCGTCGTCTCGTCGGCCTCGCTCTCAGCGCAATTGGTCGGACCGGCCCCGACGGTCCTGCTCGTGCCGGCCGGCCCACGGGCGCTGGGGCTCGGCGATGCGTTCGTTGCCGGTGACGGACCCGAAGCCCTCTTCTACAACCCGGCCCAAATCGGGTCACGCGGGTCGATGCTCGCCATCGCCCGCTTCGGCAGCGCGGCCACGCTGGGGACGTTTGCCGTGGTGGGGCGGGCTGCGGGGACGAACGTGGCGTTCGGAGTTCGTTTCCTCGACTTCGGGACAACCGTAGACGGCTTTCCGTCGCCGGCAGGGGCCCTGCCGATCCGGGGGCCAGTCGATGCAACCTCGCTCGATGCCATGCTGGCGGCCGAGAAGAGCTGGTACGGCATCCGGTTCGGCGGGGCTGCCCATTACGTCTCGGAGCAGCAAGGGGGTGGCAGAGCCACTGGGGTGCTATTCGACGCGGGGGCGAGCCGCGAGGTCGCCGGGATCAGCCTCGGTCTTTCGGTCCGGAATGCAGGACGGCACTTGGCGCTGGGAGGGGTTGCCGGTGATCCGCCGACCCGGGTCACGCTGGGAGGCATGAAGGAGGGGATTGTGGTGGGGACCTTCTTCGACCTGGGGCTGGCGGCGGCGGTGACGCGAGAAGAGAGGGGCCGCCTCGTGCCGGCTGCCGGGGCGGAACTGACCTGGGAG
>JANYAG010000232.1 GCA_025361465.1 Gemmatimonadota bacterium | reverse complement strand
CGTCCGGGTGGCGTGCTCCAGCGGGTCGGGCATACCGAGGCGAGCGTGGACCTGGCCCGCCTGGCGGGATTGCGGCCCGCCGGGGTGATCTGCGAGATCATGAATGCCGACGGGACCATGGCCCGGCTGCCGGACCTCGAGCGCTTCGCCAGCGAGCACGGCCTGGCCTTGGTGTCGGTCGCGGACCTGGCTGCCCACCGGCTGCGTACCGAGCGTCTCGTGCATCGGATCGCCGATGCGCGGCTGCCGACCGAGTTCGGCGAGTGGCGCGTCATCGGCTATCGCAACGATGTCGATCATGCCGAGCACCTCGCGCTGGTGTATGGCGAGGCCGAGGGGCAGCGCAATCTCCTGGTGCGGATGCACTCCAAGTGCCTCACCGGGGACGTCTTTCATTCCCTGCGCTGTGATTGCGGCGTGCAGCTGCACCTCGCGATGGAGAAGATCCGTGCTGAAGGGCGGGGGGTGATCGTCTACCTCGACCAGGAAGGGCGGGGGATCGGGCTGCACAACAAGCTGCGGGCCTACCAGCTCCAGGATCAGGGCGCCGACACGGTCCAGGCCAACGAGCGGCTTGGCTTCAAGCCCGACCTGCGCGATTTCGGCATCGGCGCACAGATCCTTCGCGACCTGGGGCTCTCGACGCTGCGGATCATGACCAACAACCCGCGCAAGCTGGTCGGCCTCGAAGGGTACGGTCTCGAGATCATTGAGCGGGTGCCGCTCATCGCCGAAACCACGCCTGAAAACCAGGCCTATCTCGACGCCAAGCGCGACAAGCTTGGCCACCTCTTCGCCCACTGATCCCGATGCCGGTATTCGACAGTCGGTTCGAGGCCCGGGGGCGCGTGGCGATCCTGGTGTCGCGCTACCACGAGCGGATCACCACCAAGTTGCTCGACGGTGCCCTCGAAGCCTGCGGGCAGGCCGGACTCGCCGAGGAGGACATCGACGTGATCTGGGTCAGCGGGGCGTTCGAACTGGGTGTGGCCGCCTCGGCGGCCGCCCACAGCGATCGCTATCTCGCCCTCGTGGCGCTCGGCGTGGTGATCCGCGGGGAGACACCGCACTTCGAGTTCGTTGCGGGGGAAACCGCCGCTGCGCTGGCGCGCGTCGCCACCGAGACGCTGGTGCCCGTCGGCTTCGGCCTGCTCACCTGTGATACGATGGAGCAAGCGGCCGCGCGCGCCGGCGGTGCTGCCGGCAACAAGGGGCGCGAAGCCGCCGAAGCGGCGATTCGCACGGCGAATGTCCTGCGGCAGGCGCTGGACGAATGATGCTTCGCCAGGAGACCCGTCGCCGGGCCCGAGCGCTGCAATTGCTCTATGCGCTTGATGGTGCGGGGGCGGCGGCTGTGGCGGACGCCGCCGCGGGACTCGCGCGCCTGACGGGACCCGAGCCGGGTGTGACGGACGAAGCCCGCGAACTGGCCGAGGCGGTCCTGGCACATCGGGAAGAACTTGACCGCCAGGTGAGCAGCGCAGCGGACAATTGGCGCATCGAACGCGTGGCCATCATCGAACGCAACATCCTGCGAATCGGGATTCACGAACTCATGGTCGGCGTCCTGCCCGCGAAGGTGGTCATCGACGAATCGCTCTGGCTCGCCCATCGTTTCGCGGGACCCAAGGCACCGCCATTCATCAACGGTGTCCTCGACCGGGTGGCCCGCGACCTCGGTCGATTGTAGGACGCGCCGTGAACATCCTCCTCGTCAACTGGCAGGACCTGCGAAATCCCCACGCGGGCGGGGCGGAGATCCACCTGTTCGAGCTCTTCTCACGCCTGGCGGCCCGTGGCCACCGTGTCCGGCTGGTGTGCTCCGGCTTTCGCGGCGCCGCTGAGGTCGAGTACGTCGACGGCATCGAGGTGCATCGCCGCGGCGGTCGACACACCTTCGCGCTCGAGGGGCGCGGAGCGGTGTTCGATGCCCTGCGCAACGAGAAGGCCGATGTCATCGTGGATGACATCAACAAGCTGCCGCTCTATACCCCCACCCTGACCGATCGCCCGGTGTACGCGATCGTTCCGCACCTCTTCGGCACCACTGCATTCCAGGAAGTGTCCTGGCCCATGGCCGCCATGGTCTGGTTGGCCGAGCGCGCGATTCCGCTGGCCTACGCCCGGGCCTGGTTTCACGCCATCAGCGATTCCACCAAGGCCGATCTCGTGGCGCGAGGAATTCCGGCGGACCGGATCGCGGTGGTCTATCCGGGGGTCGACTCCGTCCACTACGCTCCCGACCCGGCGACCCCCCGCGCCGAGCCACCGCGCTTCGTCTATATCGGCCGGCTCAAGCGATACAAGGGGATTGAAATCCTGATCGACGCCTTGGCGATTGCGCGACAGGAACGGCCGGATCTGACCGTCGACATCGCCGGCAGCGGTGATGACCGACCACGACTCGAGGGACTCGCCCGCGATCGCGGGATGGCCGAGTCGGTGCGCTTCCGGGGCTTTGTCGATGATGCCACCAAGCTGGCGCTCTTGCGGGGGGCGGTGGCGAACGTATTTCCTTCCCCGAAGGAAGGGTGGGGAATTACGGTGATGGAGGCCGCGGCCTGTGGCACGCCCTCGCTGGCGTCCGATGCCCCCGGGCTCAGGGACTCGGTCCGGGATGGCGAGACCGGGCACCTGGTACCGCACGGCGACGCGGCGGCATTGGCCCGGCAGATGGTGCGGCTTGCCGGCGATCCCAGCGAGGTCTGCCGTCTGGGCCACGCGGCCCGTGTTCAGGCCGAGCGCTTGACCTGGGGTGCCGCCGCCGATGCCGTGGAGAGGCATTTGCAGGAGTTGGTGGCCGGGGACGATCCCCCGCCATCGTTCGCCACCAGGGGGGGACCAACCCTCCCGCTAGCAGGCTGATGCCGATTGCGCTTTCGTGACTTTCTTGCCACGCCGGAGCTGCAGCTCGAGGCCCTCACCGGCGAACTCGGGCTCGATCGGCTGGTGCCTGACGCCGACCTCGCCTCGCCGGGCCTCGCCTTGGCCGGGTATCTCACCCGGTTCATCGCGGATCGCATGCACGTGCTCGGGGAGACCGAGATCACCTTCCTCGGGTCGCTCGACGCCGAGACGCGGCGGACGTCGCTCGAGCGGTTTTTCCAGTACGACCTGCCGGCCATCTTCATCACCAAGAACCTCGCGGCGCCGGACCTGCTGCTCGAGCTGGCCCGCGACCGCCATGTGCCGGTGCTTCGGAGCACGCTCAAGACCGCCGAGTTCTACCGGCGCATCAAGCCGATCATTGAAGACGCGTTCGCGCCCACGACGACGCTGCACGGATCGCTGGCGGATGTCTACGGTGTCGGCCTGCTCTTCATGGGGCGGTCCGGCATCGGCAAGAGCGAGTGCGTGCTCGACCTGGTGGAACGCGGCCATCGGCTGGTGGCCGACGACGTCGTCAAGGTCACCCGCCGGGGAACGGACGTGCTGATCGGGCAGGGGCATGAACTCGCAGCGCACCACATGGAGATTCGCGGAGTCGGCCTGATCGACATCCCGGCCCTCTTCGGCGTCCGGTCAGTCCGCCAGCAGAAGCGGATCGAGGTGGTGGTGCAGCTCGAGGATTGGGAGACCGCCAAGGATGTCGATCGCACCGGTTTGGTGCGCGACACGATGACCATCCTCGATGTCGGGATCACCAAGGTGATGGTCCTCCTGAACCCCGGCAAGAACATCACCGTGATCGCGGAGGTCGTGGCCATGATGCAACTGCTGCGATACAGCGGAGTCGACGTCCCCACCGCCTTCAACGAACGCCTGATCAAGCGAATGCGGGAGCAGCGCGGCTTGCGCCAATACCTGCGGGACGATATCGAATGACCAAATTGCACGGGGTGGTGGTCGGACACGCCGGGCTCGCCGCCGCGCTGGTGGGCGCCGTCGAACAGATCGCCGGCCAGGACAGCGGGCTTACCGCGGTCTCCAACGCCGATTGCGACCGCACGCGCCTTGAGGAGCGGATCATGACGGCGGTGGGAGATCAACCGACCGTCGTCTTCATCGACATGCCGAGTGGCTCGTGCCTGTTCGCGGTGATGCACCGCCTGCAGTCGCTGACCGATGTCCGGGTGGTCACCGGAGTGAATCTGGCGATGTTGCTGGAGTTCGTCTTCAATCGCGACGGCACGCCGGCCGATGTGGCGGAGCACCTGGCGCAGGTTGGCGCACGCGCCATTGCGGCGCGCTGATGCCATTGGCCCTCTGCCGGGTCGATGACCGGCTGGTCCATGGCCAGGTGGTGATCGGTTGGGGGCGGCCCCTCGCCATCCATCTGGTCGTGCTGGTGGACGATGGGGTGCGCCAGAGCGAATGGGAGCAAAGCCTCTACCGCATGGCCGTGCCCCAGGGCGTCGACATTGTCTTCGCGAGCACCGCCGAGGCCGTGACGCAGCTGCACGAATGGGCCGGCGATGCCCGGCGGGGGATCCTGCTGACCGGGGACCTGGAGACGATGGCCGCGCTGCACGACGCCGCGCCCGATGTGATCCGACGCATCAACCTGGGCGGCTTGCACCATCGACCGCCCCGTCGCGAGCGTCTCCGCTACGTCTACCTCGATGAGGCGGAGGAGCAGCTGCTCAAGCGCCTGGCGACTGACGGCGTGGTCATCGCGGCCCAGGACCTTCCCACCAGTCCGCCAGTGCCGCTGGCTGCGCTGCTCGCATGACGATCGAACCGCTGGTACTCGTCGCCTGGCTCGGGTGGGGCACCCTCGTTGGCATCGATCTCGTCACCGTGCCGCAGGGGCTGCTCTCGCGGCCAATCGTCGCGGCCAGCGTGACCGGCCTCCTCTTTGGCGATCCCGTGGTGGGGCTCACGGTCGGAATGACCCTCGAGCTCTATGCCCTCGATGTGCTCCCCATTGGCGCTGCCCGGTATCCCGATTTTGGGATTGCCGCGGTGGCCGCCGCCGCGGCCGCCGCGCACAGTCCGCCGGCGATGGCCCCGGCGCTGGCCGGGTTGGTCGGCCTGCCGATGGCCATCCTGGGCGGTTGGTCGCTGCACCGGCTGCGCCGACGCAACGCCATGTCGGTGGAGCGGCGGCTGGAACGAGTGGCCGCCGGGGACGCCCGCGCGATCTGGGAGTTGCAGCGGAACGGCCTCGCCCGCGACGCCGCTCGATCGCTGGCCGTCACGGCCATTGGCGTGGTGGTGGTGGTCGGGATCACCCATATCCCGTGGCAGGAGTTCCGGCACCTTGAGCTGTTGTCTGGGGCAGCCGTGGCTGGCGGCCTCGTGTCGGTGTTGAGTGGCGCCGTGCGAAGCACCGGCGACGGCGCCCGGCGCCGCTGGCTGGTCGTGGGGCTGGGCCTGGGCATCTTCGTGGTGCTGATCCGGTGACGCCGCGCGCACAGGCATTGCTGCGACTGTATGGCGTTCAGGCCTCGTGGACCTACGAGCGACTGTCGGGCATCGGCGTGGCGCACGCCGCCGCGCCGATGCTTCGGGAGCACTTCGCCTCGCAACCGGCCGAGGTGCGGCGGGCGGCCGTGGCGCGGTCGGCCGAGTTCTTCAACTCGCATCCGTACTTGGCCGGCATCGCGGTCGGGGCCATCGTCAAGGCCGAGCGTGATGGCGTGCCGGGGCCGGTCATCTCGCGGTTTCGCACGGCGCTGTCCGGACCACTCGGCGCGATCGGCGACCAGCTCATCTGGGCTGGCGAGGTCCCCGCGCTGATCGGCTTCACCCTGGCCCTGGTGCCGTGGTTCGGCATTTGGGCGGTGTGCATGGCCGTGATCCTCCACAACGTGCTGCGATTCCGCCTGACCGCCTGGGGCCTTGATCTCGGATTGCGTGAGGGCCTGCAGGTCGGCGCCGCGCTCCAGCGCAGTTGGCTGCCCCGCCGCGCCGAGGACGCCCAGCGCCTCGCCGCCTTCGCGATCGGGCTGGCCATGCCGTTGGCTGCCTGGGGCCTGCTCGCTGGACTGCCCCGGGGTGGTTCGTTCGTCATGCTCGCCGTGGTCCTGCTCGCGAGCCTTCTGGCGGTGGCACCAGCCACGCGCTCGCGCGTGACCGGATTGCGAGTGGGACTGATCCTCCTGACCGTCGCCCTGATCTTCGTCGGAGAGTTCGCGTGATCGAACGTGAGGCGACCATCGTGAATTCCCTCGGCATGCACGCGCGGCCCGCCGCCCAGGTTGTCCGGCTGGCCTCGACGTTTCGTGCGCATGTCGAACTCGAGCACCACCAGCAGGTGGTCAACGGCAAGAGCATCATGGGAGTGATGACCCTTGCGGCCGAATGCGGGGCGGTGATTCGCGTCCGCGCCGACGGCGAAGACGCCGAGGCGGCGGTGCAGGCGTTGCTCGAGTTGATCGCGAAAGGCTTCGGCGAGACATGAGCGATCGCATCATCCGCGGGGTGGGGGTCTCGCCCGGAGTGGCGATCGCCCCGGCCATCACCATCCGGTGGGCGTTTCCGGAGGTGCCCGATCGCACGGTGGCACCGAGTGAACTCGAACACGAGATCCACCGGCTCCACCTGGCGGTCGACGCCGTCAGTCTCGAGCTCGAGGCGTTGCGTGAACGGGCGTTGCAGCGGGCCGGGCCCGAAGAAGCGCGCATCTTCGACGCCCAAATGATGATGGCGCGCGATCCGGATGTCCTGGCGGGCGTCGAGACGCTGATCCGGAAGAATCACCTCGCCGCCGAGACGGCCTACGAATTCAAGGCGCTGGAGCTTCGCAATACCTGGCAGGGCGCGCGATCGGCGATGATGCGGGATCGCGTCGCCGACCTGGCCGCCATTCAGTTGCGCACCATCGGGCACCTGCTCGGAACGGGTACCGAGGAAGCCTGGCTGAGCGAGATCACCGAGCAGGTCGTGCTGGTGGCCCATGAACTCTCCCCGGGGCTCACGGTGCAATTCGACCGCGACCTCGTCGTCGGCCTGATCAGCGAGGAAGGCACCCGCACTTCACATGCGGCGATCCTCGCCCATTCGCTGGGCATTCCGGCCGTCATGGGCGTCCCCGGGGCGCTGGAGCGGATCAGGGAAGGGGCGATGGTGATGCTCGATGGCCAGTCGGGCCTGATCATCGTCGACCCGACCCCGGACGAGTTCGACGCAGCGCGGGTGCAGTCGGTGCGCCGGCACAAGCTCGAGCTCCAACTCGAGGGCATCGCGAGCGAGCGCGCCATCACCCCGGATGGGATGCATATCGTCCTGCAAGGCAATGTCGACCTGCCCGATGAGGTTGACACCGCCGTGCGCCACGGCGCCGAGGGCGTCGGTCTGTTACGGACGGAGTTCCTGCTGATGGGCCGGACCACCCTGCCGACGGAAGACGACCAGACGGAGTACTACCGACGGATCGGCGCAGCGTTTCCCGGCCAGCCGGTGATCGTGCGAAGCTATGATCTTGGGGGCGACAAGTTCCCCGTCGCTTTCGACACCGTCGCCGAAGCCAACCCGATGCTCGGGTGGCGTTCGATCCGGGTGTGCCTCGACCGGCCGGAGATCTTCCGGCCGCAGCTGCGGGCCATTTTGCGGGCCGCCGCCGATCGCGACATTCACCTGATGCTGCCGATGGTGGTCTCGCTGGAGGAGGTCGAGCAGTCCAGTGCGATGCTGGCCGAAGAGGCCGAGGCGCTCCGCACCGCGGGGATCCGGGGGGCCAGTGAGGTCCCCGTGGGCGTCATGGTCGAGACGCCAGCTGCGGTGCGCCTGGCACCGGAGCTGGCCCGGTGCTGCGCTTTCCTGAGCGTGGGCAGCAATGATCTCACCCAGTACACCCTGGCACTCGACCGTGGAAATGCCCGGCTCGCCGATCGGTTCTCCTCGCTCCATCCTGCGATCGTGCGGCAGTTGCACGATGTGGTGCAGGCGGCGGCCAGCGCCGGGATCCCTGCGTCGGTGTGCGGCGAAATGGCGTCCGACCCGCTCGCCACCGTACTGCTGATCGGGCTGGGGTACCATCGGCTGAGTGTGGCACCCCCTTCCATCCCGCTGGTGAAATGGGTCGTCCGCAACATGCCGGTTGGCCCGGCTCGGGAGGCGGCGGACGCGGCGTTGTTGGCGACCTCCACCCGCGAGATCGAGGCGATCCTGCGCGAGACGCTGGGACGCTATATCGACCTGCGACTCGTTGACCCCTCCCTTGCGTTGCCGCGTCCGGCAGCGGGGACTACTTTGCCGCGGTCCCAGTGATACATCCTGGCTCACTCTAGCCCTGAAGCCATCGCCCATGCGCCACGTATTTACTTCTGAGTCGGTCACCGAAGGCCACCCCGACAAGGTGGCGGACCAGATTTCTGATGCTGTACTCGATGC
>JANYAG010000158.1 GCA_025361465.1 Gemmatimonadota bacterium | reverse complement strand
CTCGGCCCAGCTGCCCGTGGTCGTCAGGTCGCCGAACCACTGGTGCGCCAACTCGTGCGCGTTGAGCCCGCGTCCGCTGGAACCCGGTTCGCTCCCGGCTCCGTGGAGGGCCATGTCGGTCTGCGTCGTGGCCGAGACGTTTTCCATCCCGCCGTAGGTAAAGTCGGGGATGATCGACTGGTTGTACTTGTCCCACGGATAGGGGACCCCCAGCACTTGCGAGTACAACTCGATCATCGCCGGCGTCTCGCCGAAGGTGCGCCAGGCCGCATCGACGGTGTCGGCGTAGGTGTAGTACTCGACCGGAATGCCGCGCCACTGGTCGTGCAGGATGGTGAACGGACCGGCCACCACCGAGTAGAGATAGGTGGACGCCGGCTTGTCCTGCTGCCAGTGCCAGACGTTCTGGGTTCCGCCACTCGTCGGCGTCACCGACACCAGGTGCCCATTGGAGAGCACCTTCATGTTGCTGTCGACGGTGACCAGGAATTCCCAGGTGGTCTTGTCGTTCGGGGCATCGTACGTCGGCACCCAGGCCCGGGTCTCGGTCGCCTCGCCCTGGCTCCAGATGACGTTGCGCCGCGGCACGATGTAGAGCCCCCGCTCGGGGACGCCGTGGTACTGCAGCGTGAACTCGACCGTGTCGCCGACGGCGGCGCGACGTCCCAGCTGCACCGTGACTCGCGTGGTATCCTGGGTGAACTTGAGCACCTTGCCACGCGCGTCAGTCGCCTTGTCGATGGTGAGGTTCTCGGCGTTGAGCCGGACGGTGTCGGTCGGCGCCAGGGTGATCGCGACCTTCGTGGTGACCGCGCCGATGATCGCCCGGTGCGGCACATCGAAACGGATCTCGATCCGCTGGTGCAGCAGGTCGAAGCGGCGGGGCTCCTGCGGCCAGCTGCGCGGCGGGGTGTACTGGCCGACCACCCCGGTGGTACGCTGGGCGGTGGCTGGCAGCGCGAGGGCACAACTCAGGACGGCAAGCCAGGACAGGACCCGATGGCGCACGGCAAACCTCGCATGAGGGCATTGGGAAGCGACAAAATACGATGGTGTTGATTGTAAATCCCTACGCGGCCGGGGCGCGGGATGTTTCCCTGGATTGAGCCGCCCGGAGTCCCCCTCAGCGAACCGAAGGGGAGGGTGGAAAGTACCTGATTTAACGCTCGTTTAACGCTTCCCGCTTGATTCCCCCCCATTTAACCCTAGTTTGACCCCTCTCCCCTGAGACATTGGCCAAACCGACCCCTACCCCCTGGTGCCGTGGCTACTGTCATTGGCCCTGCCAGACTGCTCACCCTTGGTCGCCTTGCCCTGCTCGATGGGGCGGGGCGTGATCTCATCCCCGCCGAAACCACCAAGCTCCTCGGCCTGCTCGCCTTCCTGACGGCCGCCCCCGGGCGGCGCGCCACCCGTGAACAACTGATCGACCTCTTCTGGGACGACCGTTCCATTGTCCTGGCCCGGGGATCGCTGCGTCAAGCGCTTCACCGATTGCGCGACACGCTTGGCGAAGACCACCTGCCGGCGGGCAACGGCGATGTGCTGCTCACGCGGGCGTTGCAGTGCGATCGTGACGAGTTCCTGGCCGCGATCGCCGCCGGCACCCTCGACGAGGCACTCGAGCGCTACGGCGGGGCGTTCGCCCCGGGCTTCCTGGCGCGTGGGAGCTCAGCGTTCGAGCAGTGGCGCGACCAGGAGCGGGAGCGGCTCCACCAGCTCTATGCGGCTGCCGCCGAATCGGTGGCGCAACGAGCCCTCGACGCCGGCGAACCGAAACGGGCCAGCACCATCGCCCTGCGGCTCCTGTCCGACCAGCCACTCAACGAGCACGCCTGGCGCCTGCGCCTGCAGGCAGAACAGGCCGCCGGGAGTCACGTCCATCTGGTGGCCAGCATCGCCGAGCTGCGCCGGTTGCTGGCGTCCGAAGGGTGGCAACCGGAAGCCCGCACCGTGCAGCTGCTGCAGTCGCTCGAACGGCCGCTCGATACCCCCGTCGGTGATCCCGATGCGGCCCGGTTGATGACGGACCTGGTTGGTCGCGCGCCGGCGCTCGCCAAGCTCCACGATGCCTGGCGCGAGGCGACTCACCGGCACGGCGTGCATCTCCACCTCACCGGTGCCTCGGGTCTCGGCAAGTCGCGCGTGATGGATGACTTCGCCGTCCGGCTGCGGGCCGAGAAGGTGCGCGTGGCCAAGGCCCGGGCGCTGCCGCGACAACGCGCCGTGCCAAGCGCGATGCTGGCGTCCGTGATCAGCGCCCTGGTGGAGCTGCCCGGGGCGACCGGGATCTCCGAGCATTCGGCACGCGTCCTCGTCGGTCTTCAGCCCGCCATCAGCACCCGGTTCCCCACCGCGGTCCCCTTCGACTACACCCAGCTCGACACGCGCTTCGTGGCACGGCTCGAGGCACTCGACGACCTGGTGGGCGCGGTGAGCCACGACGGCCCGGTCTGCCTCCTGCTCGACGACGTGCACTGGTGGGATGAGACGTCACGGCGCACCATCGAGCACGTGATCGAGCGCCTCGCCGGCCGACCGGTGCTGGTGGTGACCGCCTCGCGTCCCGGTCCGGGCGAAATCCACACCGAGTGCACGCGCGAGAAACTCTTCCTCGCTCCGCTACTGCGCGACGATGTGGTGCTGCTGCTGCAGAGTCTCGGCGACCATGCCGACGCGAAGGCGGTCGAGCGCCTGGCCGATGGCGTGCAGAAGGCGGCCGCCGGAGTACCGCTGCTGGTGCTCGAAGCGATCCGGCTGGGACTCGATCGCGGCCTGCTCGGCCTTACGGAGCAACGTTGGGACCTTGATCGACTGGACGACTTTCTGGCGATCCTCCACCCCGGCCGGCTCCTGAATGAGCGACTGGCTACCCTGACGGGGCCGCAGACGCACGTCTTGCTGGTGGCGTGGCTGGCAGAATTTCCGCTCACTGCCGACGACATGATCAGCATCGACGGTGGCGCGGACTCCAGCACCTTGATCGACCTCGAGCGGCTGGGATTCCTTGCCGCAACCCATGCCGGCTTGGTCATCACCCACGACTCGATTGGTGAAGCGGTCGAAGCCGGGGCGAGCCTCGAGGCGATACGCCGGGCACGATGCGCGGCGGGATTGCTGACGCGCGAGCGGGGCGACGGGACGATCCTGTTGGGACAGGCGGCGAAACTCTTTTTCGAAGCCGATGCGCAGAGCGAGTTGCTGGACACCGCTTCGTTATGGCTGCGCCAGCGACGGGCCGAGCAGAGTACCGCGCCTGCCGCGGACTTGCTCTGGGAGCTGCTTGGTCAAGACGCCGACAAGCCGATGGTACGTGGATTGCTCAAGCGGTTGCCACGGGATCTCCGGCGCGCTCCCTGGACGGCCATGCGGCTCGCGCCGATCTGGGCGGTGGCTGGGGCGATCATCATGGGCACTGGCTGGTGGCTCTCGACGCGCCAGCCCCCGCCGGATGCCATCCTCGGCGTCCTCGAGCAGGGGTCCGATGGCACGGTGACTGAAACGCAGATCGCGCTGCGGCAGAGCGCCTGGGCCTCCTCCGATTACAAACTGCTCGTCAACAAACCGCGCCGCCTCACCAAGTGGGGAGCCGTGTTCGATTCGGTGAATATCGCTCCCCTTCGCGATCCGATGCGGGATCGCTGGGTCTGGTCACGCGCGTTACGCCCTGACACCGATCCGAACGGGCCGACCGACTTGAAGCTCCGGGAATTTGGTGTGACCCACGTCCTTGCGCCGGCCGCCGGCGACGATGTCGCGCCATCGTGGTCACCCGATGGTCGCTACGTCGCGATCGGGACCACCCGCTGGAGCCCCAGGAAGAACGCCGACTTCGACATTGGCATCGTCGAAGTGGCCACGGGGGAGGTGCGCCAGATCACCCGGGGCCCGGACGCGGACCTGGTGCCCTTCTGGTCGCCGGATGGCACCCGCATCGGGTTTCTCCGGCGGTCGGAGCAACTGGCGCCCGACAGCCTCTGCTGGGTGACCATGAATGGGCGGAAGCAGCACTGCCGCGGGGTGGCGGGCGGACAGGTGGACGGCATCATCGGGTGGACCGACAACCACACCCTCGCGATCCTGACACGCGCCGAAGGTGGCACACCCCGCATCGAGTTCGACGATATCGACGGTGGCGCCGACCAGGTGCCGGAGATCTCGTCGCAAGGCGGGCTCCGCATCTCTCCCGACGGCGTCTGGCTGGCCCAACTCGAGCAGCGCCAATCGGGCAGTGAGGCAGGGGCGGTGTTGTCGGTGATGCAGACAGCCAACCCTGGGTTGCGGCGATCCATCGTGTTGCACTCCGGGGCGGGGCGTAACGCATATGTGTATTTCGACCAGCCGCCCGCAAACCGTGGTTTGGTGGCACTCACCATCCTGCGTTCGCGCGACACGATCACCGCGGCAGCCAAGGCCCCGTTCCGCCTGACGGTGGAGGGAGTCAGCGCGCGAGGCACCGTGATGCCGGTGATCAGCGGGGTGCTCACCTGGAGCTCGTCGGACTCGACCGTGGCGACCGTGAGTGACTCGGGCGATGTGCGGGGAGTGCGGCCAGGTCGCGTGACGATCACCGCGTCCGCCGGCGGCTGGCGCCAGGCCAGCGCCCATCTGGTGGTGCGCGAGGAATCCGCTCCCCTGGTGTGGGAGGAGCGCTGGCAGCGGGATTGGCCGGGTCGCTGGATGGCGTGGGGGACGCCGCTGCCACGATTGATCTATCACGCCGATGGCAGCAACACCATGCTGCCGAACGGCGACGGCGAGTACAGCAGCGGCCTGGTGTCGAAGCAGCGATTCGATGGGAGGAACGGCCTGGCACTTGATGTGGACGTCAGTACGCCGATCACGCGGCCCAAGTGGCAGTTCGTGCACCTCTTCGTCAACACACCAGCCGCACCGTCCTACTCGGGGCCCGGAGGCGTCGGCTGCAGCCTGCGGTACCCGAACGGCGAAGGGTGGATCTCGCACACGGTGATCGTCGGGATGCCGATGGACAGCGCCCTGGCGAACGGCAAGTGGTATCACCTGCGGGTACAATACTTCCCCGACGGCAGCTGCGGGTACGCCCTGAATGGCCGGGCACTCCTGCACTCGGCCGTAGTCTCCACCCTCTCAGATTCGATGGTCATCGCGCTTGGTGGCCAGACCGTCGGCAGCCAGCTCGTCTTTGGTCGGGTTCAGGTCCGCTCCGGGGTGCCGACCGACGTGGACTGGGGAAGGATCGAAAAGCAGGCGATCAAGCCACACGACTGATACGTCATGGGGTAGAATTACCAGTTCGCCTCTCAACCCACACGATGGTCCGGCAGGCCCGATCGGCTCTCCCGCTCACTCGACCGCGGCGGTGCGAATGGTGCGCATTGGAACAGTGACCCGCCTGGCAGCGCTGACCCCCGTCGTGGGCGCGCTCGTCATGCTCACGCCTGGGCGCAGTGCATCACAGGCTGCCCGCCCACCGGCAGCGATCGTGGCATCCTTCGACGGACTGGGCGCGGGCTTCGCGGGCCCCCAGGGCACCGCGCGCTTCAACAACCCCTCCGACAACTCGCTCGCCGTCGGGCCGAATCACATCGTGCAGACGGTGAACTCGCGCATGGCGGTCTTTACCAAGCGCGGCAAGCTGTTTGATACCACGGGCCGAGTGTTGTATGGACCGGTCGTCACCAACGCGCTCTTCAAGGGATTCGGCGGGCCGTGTGAGTTGCGCAGCAGCGGCGATGCGGTGGTGCGCTACGATCAACTCGCCAAGCGCTGGCTCTATGTGCTGCCGATCTTCCAGCGCGGCACCGCCGACTCCGTGCCGGTGACACGCCTGAGCGTGCCGGGCCGCGTGGGACAACCGGGGAAGGCAGGACCGCTCGACCTGATCCACACGCCAGCGCCACCGGCGCCACCGCCAGCCGGCCAGCGCGGTGCCGGCGGACAACGCGGCCAGACGCCATCATCGAACAAGCCGTACTCGATGTGCTATGCGGTGAGCACCGGCCCTGATCCGCTCGGGCCGTACTACCGCTACGAGTTCCTGCGGCCGCTCTTCCCCGACTACCCTCGCCCCGCCATCTGGCCCGACGGCTACTACGTGCCGACCAGCACCGGCGATGACGTGATCCAGAAGCACGCCTGCGTGGTCGATCGCGCCCGGATGCTCAAGGGCGAGCCCGCCACCGAGCAGTGCGTGATCATCGACGGCGTCTCCTTCCTCAACAACGCCGACATCGACGGCACGGCGATGCCGCCGAAGGGCGCGCCGAACATCATCATGGCGGCCGGCGGGACGCAGCTCAGAAAGGTGTTCGAGGACGACGGGATCTACACCTGGAAGTTTCATGTCGACTGGGCATATCCCGATCGCACCAGCGTGGCGGGCCCGACAAAGATCACCGTCGCGCCATATCATTTCCTCTGCGACGGCCAGCTGACCAGTTGCGTGCCGCAGCCCGACACCACCCGTCGCCTCGATGCCCAGGGCGACAAGCTGATGTCGCGGCTGGTGTATCGCCGCATCGGCAAGCAGCAATCGATCGTCGCGGTGCACTCGGTCAACACCGCGGCCGGTGGCGGCGGGGTGCGGTGGTATGAGTTCCGGCTGAATCAGCAGGGCGATCCGTCGCTCTTCCAACAGGGGACGTATGCACCCGATTCGCTCTTCCGCTGGATGGGGAGTCCGGCCATGGACCGGCACGGCAATATCGCGATCGGTTACTCGTTCGGCGGCACGCCACACTATGCGGGGCAGCGCTTCGCCGCGCGGCTCGCGGCTGATCCGCCCGGGCAGCTGACGCTGCACGAGGCGATCCTGGTCGAGGGGAAGGCCGCGCAGGGAAACACGCTGCGCTGGGAGGACTACACCACGACCGCGATGGACCCGTCCGACGATTGCACCATCTGGTATGTCGGCGACTACCTCAAGGCGGGCGCCACCAGCTACAGCTCGCGGATCGGGGCGTTCCGGCTGCCGGGGTGCAAAGGGTCACCCTAAGCGTAGCGAAGGGCATCCGTGGTCGGGCGGCGCCAGCGCCCCGTCGCTCAAGCGAAGTCGAACAGCGCTCCCAAATCGATCAGGCACTCGGCGGCGACGGCCGGGTGCCGCCACGTCAGCCGCTCGCGCTCGACGGCCGGGAAATGCACCTCGGGCGTCCACACTTCACCCTGCCGCTGGTCGATGTCCACGAGCCAGTAGGTGGGAAGGCGCTGCTCCTGATAGAGCCGACGCTTGGTGAAGCGGTCAGCACGAACACTCGCAGGCGACAGCACTTCAATCACCAGGTGAAGCGTGCGGATATCGCTCCACTCTCCCGTCCGCCTGACGGCCGTGCAATCGGCGACAAAGAGATCGGGTTGGACCAGCGTATCATCCGCGCAAGAAATATCCGCTGGAGCCGCCAGCAGTTCCTCGATCCCGTTGGCCGCGAGATAGTTGCCGAGCAGGCGGGAGAGGCGCGCGATGACCCGCTGATGGAAGTACGACGGCGCTGGCGTCACCAGCAGCTCGCCGTGCACGGTCTCGTAACGGTTGCCGTCGTCGGGCAGGGCGCGCACGTCGGCGGCGGAGAAATAGCTCGCGAGCGGCATGGCCATAGTATCGACTCGGCGGCGGGAGTGAGGCAAGTGGGCGACACGTGGACAATGTCGCGCGGCACCGCCGGCACAAATCATCCGGGAAGTGACTGCCGGTACATTCGAGCGCGAGCATTCCGGTCGCTATCGCACCCGCAACATCACCGCCCCGTGCGCCGGCACCACGCGGCTCAG
>JANYAG010000179.1 GCA_025361465.1 Gemmatimonadota bacterium | reverse complement strand
CGCGCCAAAGCGTTCCCGGGGCAAAGCGATCCTGCCCGCACTGTCGGGCGACCATCCTCGAGAGCGCTGCGGTCTGTCCAGGGTGCAAGCACCACCTCCGGTTCGAGCCCGGTGCCGCGCAGCGCGCGGCGCCAGGCGTCTCCGCGCTGAATATCGAAGGGACCATCCGCCATCCGGCGGGTGGGGAGGCTTGGGAATACTCGATGGTGGTGACGATCCGGAATGATCGTGGCGAGGAGATCGCCCGCCAGATTATCGGCGTGGGGGCAATCCCGCCGGAAGAAGCCCGGTCGTTTACGGTGGCGGTCGAAGTCTCCAAGCCGGACGAGAGGAACTCCTCGAAGGGCTAGCGTTTCCACCCCCTCGCTCTATCCGGGCCCATCTGCTCAGGAAGGCGCCATGGCCGCCGTACCCAGGGTTGTCGTTGCCGCAGGGGCGGTCCTTGCCATCCTCAGTCATTCCGCCGCCGCCCAACTGACGTTCGAGCAGCGGGCACGAGACCTTGTGTCACGCATGACGCTCGCCGAGAAGGTCTCCCAGATGAAGGATGTTGCGCCCGCCATCGAGCGGCTCGGCATTCCCGCCTACAACTGGTGGAACGAAGCGCTTCACGGCGTCGCGCGCTCCGGCCTGGCGACCGTCTTTCCACAGGCCATCGGCCTCGCCGCCACGTGGGACGATTCCCTGGTCCGCCAGATGGCGACCGTGGTCTCCGACGAGGCCCGGGCCAAGTATCACGAGTACCTTCGCCAGGGGAAGCGCGATCGGTACGGCGGCCTCACCTTCTGGTCGCCGAACATCAACTTGTTCCGTGATCCGCGCTGGGGCAGGGGACAGGAGACCTACGGCGAAGACCCATTCCTCACCGGCCGCCTCGCCGTCCAATTCATCCGCGGGCTGCAGGGCAACGACCCGAAATATCTGAAGACGGTCGCCACCGTCAAGCACTTTGCCGTCCACAGTGGTCCCGAACCCGAGCGCCATAATTTCGACGCCGTCGTCAGCGAGCGGGACCTGCATGAAAGTTACCTGCCGCAATTCGAGGCGGGGATTCGTGAAGGCGGCGCCTATTCGCTGATGTGCGCCTACAATCGCGTCGATGGGAAGCCCGCTTGCGGCAGCGACCTGCTGCTCGCCGACATCCTGCGGAGCCAATGGCACTTTGCGGGGTATGTCGTCTCCGACTGCGGGGCCATCAACGACATCTACCAGCGCCACCGGGTGGTGCCTGCCGCCGCCGAGGCCGCCGCGCTCGCGGTGAAGAGCGGGACCGACCTCGAGTGTGGCGGGGTGTATGGCAATCTGGCCGCGGCCGTGGGGCAGGGTCTGATTGCCGAGGCGCAGCTGGACACGGCCGTCACCCGGCTCTTCCTTGCCCGCTACAAGCTCGGCATGTTCGATCCGCCGGACAGCGTGCCGTTTGCTTCAATTCCCTATTCCGTGCTTGATCAGGCGAGCCATCGCGAGCTGGCGCGTCAGGTGGCGCGCGAGTCGATTGTCCTGCTCAAGAATGCCGGCAGTGCCCTGCCGCTGCGCAAGAACCTCCGACGCCTGGCCGTGATCGGGCCGAATGCCGATCGGGCAGCGGTACTGCTCGGCAACTACAACGGCACGCCGTCTGATCCCGTCACTCCGTTGCGGGGGATTCGCGAGGCGGTGTCGAAGAAGACCAAGGTGCTGTTCGCCCGAGGGGCCAATCTGGCGGCCGGGGCACCCGCGCCGGACTCGGCCTCGGCGGACGTGCTGCTTGCCGAAGCGGTTTCGATCGCCCGCTCGGCTGATGCCGTGGTGCTCTTCCTCGGCCTCTCGAACCAACTCGAGGGCGAGGAGATGCGGGTGCCGGTGGATGGCTTCCGTGGTGGTGACCGAACCCGACTTGACCTGCCAGACGCGCAGGAGCGCCTGCTTGAGCAGGTGGTAGCAACCGGGAAGCCCGTCGTCCTGGTGCTGCTCAACGGCAGTGCGCTCGCCATCACCTGGGCACAGGAACATGTTCCCGCCATCGTCGAGGCATGGTACCCCGGTCAGGCCGGCGGCAATGCGATCGCCGACGTGCTCTTCGGCGACTACAATCCTGCCGGTCGGCTTCCGGTCACCTTCTACCGGAGCGTGGACGACCTGCCCCCATTCGGTGACTACACCATGGCCGGCCGTACCTACCGGTTCTTCGGCGGACCGCCTCTCTATGCCTTCGGTCACGGGCTCAGCTTCACCACGTTCGCCTATGACTCGCTGAGGGTGAGCGCCGACTCGTTTGCCGCGGGCGACACGATGGTGGTACGGATGAGCGTTACCAACACCGGTCCGCGCACGGGGGAGGAAGTGGTTCAGCTGTATGTGCAGCATCTCGG
>JANYAG010000145.1 GCA_025361465.1 Gemmatimonadota bacterium | reverse complement strand
GCTGCGCCCGAGCAGGAGGGCAGCACCGCTCCGCACTCGCCCGTCGGCCTCCAGCCCGGCCAGATCCCGCGACACCAGCTGCCGCTCGTGGAACCAGAGTCGCGACGATCGTGCCAGGCTATCCAGCCGATACAGCACGGCATCACCCAGGCCGACCGACCCCTGCGCCGCGCCAGTGACGGCTGCGACGACCGCCTCCCGGTCGGCCACCGAGTTCCGGCCCCAGAACGGCCACCCCGAGAGATTCCGGGCCAGCCGGACTCGCGTCGAAAGCACCAGGTCACTCTGCGGGCCAGTGGCCTCGAGCCAGCCAAGCCCGCTGTCCGGCAACGGCAGTCGCTCCGTCATGAATCGAGCGCCCGGAGTCGATCGCGCAGTTCCGCCGCCAACTCGAAGGCCTCGCCCTGGACGGCCAGGCGAAGCTGCTCCTTGAGGCGCGCACGCTCCCGCATCTGCTCGGTTTCCGGCGTGCCGTCCCCCGCTTCGAGATACTGCTCGCCACAGTGCCGAGTGGCGCCGTGCAACCGACGAAGCAGGTCGCGCAGCGGCCGCTCGAACGTCGTCCAGCAGGCACTGCACCCAACCCGACCGGATGCCCGGAAGTCCTCCAGGGTCGCACCGCAGTCGGGGCAGACCTCGGTGGACGTCGGAGCCGCCACCAGCGCCCCTCCCTTCCCCATCGCGGCCAGGAAGGCTCCGAGCGGAGTCTGGGATGCGTCCGTTTCGGTCTGGATCCCCTGTTCGGCCGCGCAGCGACTGCAGAGGTGGACGGTCGTCACCTGGTCGCCGACAATCTGCGTCAGGTGCACGACGGCCTCACGCTCGTGGCATGCTTCGCAGGTGCTCATGCCAGTACCTCCGAGGCATCGGCCGGCCGGAGCCGGCCTCCCTCCAGCGACAGGACGCGATCGGCCCGCGACGCCAGCGCGCGGCTGTGCGTCACCACGATCACGGCCACGCGCTGTTCCCGTGCCCGCGCGGCGAGGACCTCGTGCAGGTGAAAGGCGGTGGGCGGGTCGAGGTTGCCAGTGGGCTCGTCCGCCAGCAGCACGGCGGGATTGGTCACCAACGCTCGCGCCAGCGCGACCCGCTGCTGCTCGCCGCCGGAAAGCACCGTGACGCGCGCGTCGACCCGATGCGCCAGTTCGACGGCGGCAAGCGAGGTACCGGCGTGTGCGCGCGCACCGGCCACGCTCATCCCGCCGATCAGGAGCGGCATCATCACATTCTCGCGCGCCGTGAAATCGCGCAGGAGATGATGAAACTGGAAGACGAAGCCGAGCCGCTGGTTCCGCAATGCCGACAGCGCCTCACTCGGCACGGCGGAGAGGGCGGTGCCTTCGAGATAGACCTCCCCGGCATCGGGGCGGTCGAGGGCACCGAGCAGGTGCAGCAGCGTGCTCTTGCCCGACCCGCTCGCCCCGATGATCGCGACGAACTCGCCCGCCTCGACCGACAGGTCCGCTCCATCGAGGACGCTGATCGCCGCCCCGTCGCCGCCGATGAAGCGGCGCACCAGTCCCGTCGCCCGGAGGATTGCGCTCATTCGGCCCGGATCGCGTCGACCGGCGCGAGGTTCGCCGCGCGACGGGATGGATGGATGGTCGCCAGCACCGCGACAGCCAGTGCGATGGACACGATCACCACCACGTCCAGCGGCTCGACGTGGATCGGCAACCGCTCGATGAAGTAGACATCGGCGTTGATGCGAATCCGGCGGTCCATCCCCAGGGCGATCGCCAGCCCCATGACCAGCCCAAGCGAGGTGCCGATGAGGCCGATGACGGCTCCCTGCGCGATGAAGATCCGCGAGACGCCATCGCGAACGAGTCCCATGGCCTGGAGGATGCCGATCTCGCGCGTCTTGAACGCGACGACCATGGTGAGCGTGCCGACGATGTTGAAGGCGGCGACCAGCATAATGAAGAAGATCACCAGGCCCATCGCCACCTTCTCCATCTGCAGCGCGGCAAACAGGGATGCGTTCTGCTCCTGCCAGGTCTGGGTCGTCGAGGGCCACCCCAGCGAGTTGCCGAGCCGCTTGGCGACTTCCCCGGCCTTCCAGGAATCCCTGACTCGGACGGCGATGTCGGAGACGGCGGTGTCGAGTCCGGCAAATTCCTGAGCGTTCACCCGATCCATGAAGAGGTAGTTGTTGTCGTAGAGGAACATCCCGGTGTGGTAGATCCCGGTGACTTCCACCACCCAGAAGCGCCAGCTTGGCACCCCGGTGGACCGGCTGGTCTTGAGCGATGCCGGGGCCACGAGATTCAGGCGGTCCCCGATGCTGACCGACAGGTTTTCCGCCAGACGATCCCCGAGGATGACCGCGGCCTCGGCATCAGGCGACGTCACCTTGAAGCGCGCATCACCCCGCACCATGGCGGTGTCGATCTGGATCACGTCGTGCGTGCCGACGCCCGGCTCGATGCCCGCCACGAAGGCGCCCTCGGGATAGCCCGATTCGTTCTTGATCATCGTTCGGGTCGAGACGGCAGGGGCCGCAGCGACCACGTCGGGGTCGCGCCGGATGATCTCGAGCTGGCGGCGCCAGTCTTCCATCCGGAGATTGGGTCCGAACGTGATGACGGTGATGTGCGGTGACGCGATCAGGATGCGGTCCCGCAAGTCGTCACGCAGCCCGTTCATCACCCCGAGCACCACGATCAGGGCGGCCACGCCGACGGCGATGCCGCCAATCGCGATGCTCGTTTGCAGGGACGCGCTCCGCGTCCCGCGGATGCCGCGCAGGTAGCGCAGCGCAATCCGACGCTCCAGGGCGGTCGGCCACCAGCGTGTCATGGGAGTCAGGCCGGATCGGGCCGCGACCCGTCGCTTTCCGGCCGCATCGCCGGAAAGAGGATCACGTCGCG
>JANYAG010000127.1 GCA_025361465.1 Gemmatimonadota bacterium | reverse complement strand
CACCGGCGCGATCCAGTCGCACGCGGCGCATGCGGTGGTGCTCGCGACCGGTGGTTACGGCAACGCGTTCTTCCTGTCGACGAACGCGAAGGGCTGCAACGTCACCGCGACGTACCGCGCCTACAAGCGGGGGGCCGGCTTCGCGAACCCGTGCTTCACGCAGATCCATCCGACCTGCATCCCGGTGAGCGGCGACTACCAGTCGAAGCTGACGCTGATGTCCGAGTCGCTGCGCAACGACGGGCGCGTCTGGGTGCCGAAGTCCAAGGCCGACGTCGGCAAGCACCCCGACAAGATCGCCGACGAGAATCGCGACTACTACCTCGAGCGGAAGTACCCGAGCTTCGGCAACCTCTCGCCGCGCGACATTGCAAGCCGTGCCGCGAAGGAACAATGCGACGACGGTCGAGGCGTCGGCCCCGGCGGGCGCGGCGTCTACCTCGACTTCTCGAGCGCGATCGAGCGACTCGGCGAGCAGACGATTCGGGAGCGGTACGGCAACCTGTTCGAGATGTACGAGCGGATCACGGGCGAGAACCCGTACCACGTGCCGATGCGCATCTACCCGGCGGTTCACTACGCCATGGGTGGGCTATGGGTCGACTACAACCTGATGAGCACCCTGCCAGGCCTGCACGTGATCGGCGAGGCGAACTTCTCCGACCATGGTGCGAACCGCCTTGGCGCCTCGGCGCTGATGCAGGGATTGGCCGACGGGTATTTCATCCTTCCCTACACGATCGGCGACTATCTCGCCGGCTCGAAGCTCGAGGCGGTGGATGCTTCGCACGCGGCGTTCCGCGAGGCGGAGCAGCGGGTCACCGAGCGCGTGGGAGTGCTGCTGTCGATCAATGGTGCGCGCTCGGTTGATTCGTTCCACAAGGAACTCGGCCTGCTGCTGTGGGAGAAGTGCGGCATGGCCCGTGAGCGCGGCGGGCTCGAGGAGGCCCTGCGTCGCATTCCCGCGATCCAGGCCGAGTTCTGGGAGAACGTCCGGGTGCCGGGTTCGGCGCCCACACTCAACCAGTCGCTCGAGAAGGCCGGCCGGGTGGCCGACTTCCTGGAGTTTGCCGAGGTGATGTGCCTCGATGCCCTGAATCGCGAGGAATCCTGCGGCGGCCACTTCCGCGTGGAGCACCAGACCGACGATGGCGAAGCGAAGCGCGATGACGAGCACTTCACCCACGCCTCGGTCTGGCAGCACAGCGGCGATGGCCAGTCCCCAGTGCTTCACCGGGAGCCGCTGGATTTCGAATTCGAGAAGATGGCGACGAGGAGCTACAAATGAGGCTCACGCTGAAGATCTGGCGTCAGCCCGGTCCGACGGCGCCGGGCGCATTTCGCAGCTATGACGCGCCGAACGTCAGTGACCACATGTCGTTTCTCGAGATGCTGGACGTCGTCAACGAAGGGCTGATCGAGGCGGGTGAGGAACCGATCGCCTTCGATCACGACTGTCGCGAAGGGATCTGCGGCATGTGTTCGCTGGTAATCAACGGCGTGCCGCATGGTCCCCGCCGCGGCACCACCACGTGTCAGCTGCATATGCGGAGCTTCCGCGACGGCGACGTCATCCGGATCGAGCCGTTCCGGGCCTCGGCGTTTCCGGTCCTGCGCGATCTGGTGGTCGATCGGATCGCGCTGGACCGGATCATCCAGGCGGGCGGGTTCGTGACCGCACCGACCGGCTCCGCACCCGATGGCAACGCGATCGCGGTCCCCAAGCCCAGCGCCGAGTTGGCGATGGACGCCGCGGCGTGCATCGGATGTGGCGCGTGTGTCGCGGCGTGTCCAAACGCTTCTGCGACGCTGTTTACCTCCGCGAAGGTGAGCCACCTGGCCTTGCTGCCACAGGGGCAGCCGGAGCGGGCCCGGCGGGTTCTCGCGATGGTGAGCATGATGGATGAAGCGGGGTTCGGGGGGTGCACCAACTTCGGCGAGTGCGAAAAGGCATGCCCCAAGGAGATCTCGGTCGAGAATATCGCCCGGATGAACCGAGACTGGCTGCGCGCCACGCTGACCGACCGCGGTCCCGCCAATCTGGTCGAGGCATCCATCTGAGGAGTTGGTCCTGGGGCATCGGAATCGTGATTCTGGGCGGCGGCGCAATCGCGCTCCCCGCCCAGTCGGCTTTTCGGGTCCGGACGATGGGGCAGGCAGTTCTGGTGCGCGATCAAGTCAACGTCACTCCCGATGGGGGATCACTTGCCGAGGTGCGGGTGGTCCAGCCGGTCCTAATGGCCTTGGCTGAGCTCTTCAGCGGCCGAATTCAGGCGACGGCGACGATCAATTTCGAGAGCGTCACCATGCCGCGCGGGGAGCTGGCCCTTGGGGGGTGGGGTGAAGGATTTGTCGATCGGCGGCATCCCCACACCACCGTGCACGAACTCACCGTCGCGGCCACCGATCTGCTGGGTCGGCGCGATGGGGCGGGCCGCCTCGGTCTGGTCGTCGGCAAGGGATTCGTTCCCTATGGCAGTGATGACCCGATGTCACGGCCGTTCGTCCATTACCCGGTCAACCATCACCTCTCCCAGATCGTCGAGCGAGCGGTGGCGATGGTGCAGTACGCCTGGGGACCGGTGATCATGGAGGCGGCGCTCTTCAACGGCGACGAACCGGAACGCCCGGCGCAGTGGCCGTTGATCAGGACGCCGCAGGGCCAATGGCGGTTCGGCGACTCGTGGAGCACTCGAATGACGGTGCAGCCGACGGTAACCCTCGAGCTGCAGGGCTCGTATGCCAAGGTCCACGAACCGGAACGCCGTGCGGGTGGGGTGAACGATGTCTATCGTGCTTCGGTTTCGGCTCGGTGGGAGCACCGCACCGGACGGGACACGCGATACCTGTTCGGCGAGTGGGCCCGGACGTCGGAGTTCGAGGGCAACCTGGTGTTCAGTTCCTACCTGGGCGAGGCGATGGTGCGGCGCGGCCCGTGGCGCGCCTCCTACCGCTTCGAGCGCACCGAGCGACCTGAGGAAATCCGTCTGGATGACCCGTTCCACAGCCAACGGCCTGCGCCGGACAACAGCATCGTCGGCATCTCGCGCTGGACGCTCCACACGGTCCATTTTTCTGCGGATGCGCTGAACTCGGGAACCGGCATGCACCTGACGCCGTTTGTCGAGGTGACCGCCGGCCGGGTCACCAAGGTCGGCGGCGGCATCTTTGATCCCGGCAACCTGTACCGCGCCGATGGTGTCGGCCAGCTCTCCCTCGGACTCTCACTGGACTACGCCATGCGCGACCACCGGATGGGTCGATACGGCGTGCTGGCGAGCAGCGGGGGAAGGCACCACCACTAGCAGCCTGTCCGCACCCAAGGGGTTCCTGATGCAGAAGCGCGCTCTTGTTCGCGTGCTGGTGGGTATTGCACTGATGGGGTGTTCGTCGAGTGCCACCACGCCGCCGAGCACGAC
>JANYAG010000125.1 GCA_025361465.1 Gemmatimonadota bacterium | reverse complement strand
GCCCGGTCCTGAGGCCCCTCCTCTGATGGTGCCATCATCGCCGCGGCGCGCCATGCTGTTCCTCGTACTCGCCACGGCCTGCCACGACGCAACCGGCACCGTGTCCGTCCCAGGGCCGCGTCCCGGAAACCGGCCAGCGCTGCCAGCCACCTACCGCCCCAGCGGGCACATGGCCGCAGGCGATGTATTCGTCCATCTCTTCGAGTGGAAGTGGCGCGACATCGCGGTCGAGTGTGAACAGCGCCTTGGCCCGGCGGGATTCGCGGCGGTCCAGGTGTCGCCGCCCCAGGAGCACAGTATCACCCCGACCTTCGATTGGAGCGAGCGCTACCAGCCCGTGAGCTACAGCATCGCGCGGAGTCGCTCGGGAACCGGCGCCGAGTTCAGCGAGATGGTGCAGCGGTGTCGGGCGGCAGGCGTCGGCATCTACGTTGACGCCGTCATCAATCACATGACCAGCTTCCCCAGCCCCGGTATCGGCAGCAACGGCACGGCATATACCAAGTACGACTATCCCGGGCTGTACTCGCAGGTGGACTTCCACCCACCCTGCACCGTGATGAACTACGCCGATGCCGCCAACGTCCAGGACCGCGAACTGCTCGCGCTGCCGGACCTCAACACCGGCCTGCGTTCGGTGCGGCAGAAGATCGCCGACTACCTCCTCATGCTCGCCCGTCTCGGCGTCGCCGGTTTCCGCATCGACGCGGCGAAGCACATCCAGCAAGTCGAGCTCGACAGCATCTTCACGATCGTAAATACCACGCTCGCCGCGGAGGGTCGCCCGACGCCATACTACTTTCTCGAGATAAGCAGCGGCGCGGGCGAGGCGCTGTCCCCGCGCGATTTCTTCGGGGAAGCGTACCAATCGGGGGGCGCGGCGGACATCACCGAATTCACCTTCGTGGGGGTTGGCGACAAGTTCAGGAACATCGGCGGGCAGCACCTGTCCCAGCTCAATCCCGATGGACCCGCCGGAGCCCAGTTCCCGCCGGCGGCGTGGGGGCTGATGCCACCCGACAAGGCGGTGGTCTTCCTGCAGAACCACGACACCCAGCACCAGTGCGGCCTCAGCTACCGCGACGGGAATGTGTTTCGCCTTGCCAATGTCTGGATGCTGGCACAACCCTATGGCTATCCGTCAGTGCTGTCGAGCTATGCCTTTGACTGCCCTGGGGGGAACTCCATGGGCCCGCCATCGGATGGGGGTGGCCTGACGAGAGATGTGACCTGTGCCGCCTCGCTGGAAACCGCCAGCATCGGCCAGTGGGTCTGTGAACACCGTGACCCGTCCATCCGGACCATGGTGGCCTTTCGGCGAGTCGTCGCCGGCACCGACGTGAACCACTGGTGGGACGATGGTGCCGATGCGATTGCGTTCTCGCGCGGCGGCAGGGGGTTCGTGGCGATCAACCGGGAAAGTACGACCGTGACGGCGACCGTGCCCACTGGCCTGGCACCGGGCACCTACTGCGACCTCCTGACCGGCGGGCGCGGGGCCGTCGCCTGTGCCGGTACCATGGTGGTCGTCGATTCCACCGGCGCCATTCAGCTCCATTTGAACGCCAACTCGGCCCTCGCGATCGACGTCGCGACCCTCCTGTGAAGGATCTCTCATGAGGCAGCTCATCGGTTTCGTCCTCGCAGCAACCCTCGCGGCATGCGCCACGAATCACCCTCCAGTGATGCACGTCGGGTCGGACCAAACCGACCCGAAGGCGGGCATCGTGCCTCCCTTCACGGGGGGCACTTGCTACGAAGTCTTCGTTCGCTCCTTCCAGGACAGCGATGGCGACGGAATCGGCGACCTCAACGGACTGACTGCCAGGCTGGACTATGTCGCCAATCTCGGCGCGTCGTGCATCTGGCTGATGCCGGTGGCCGCGTCACCGAGTTATCACGGGTACGACGTGACCGACTACTATCGCGTCGAGCCGGCCTACGGCACGAACGAGGACTTCAAGCGGCTGGTGGTCGAGGCCCACCGCCGCGGGATGGCGGTGCTGGTGGACATGGTGCTCAATCATTCTTCGAGCGCGCACCCGCATTTTCAGGCGGCGCTGCGCGACACGGCCTCGCCGTATCGCAACTGGTATCGCTTCGCACCCACGCCGCTCGGCAAGGGGCCATGGGGCGACGTCGCGTGGCACAAGTCTCCGGTGCGCAACGAGTACTACTACGGCGCCTTCCACCGCAACATGCCCGACCTCGACTATCACACGCCGGCGGTCCGCGACGAAGCGAAGAAGATCGCGACCTTCTGGCTGCGGGAGATGCACGTCGACGGCTTCCGGCTGGATGCCATTCCCTACTTCGTCGAAGACGGCCCCTGTCTGATGGGCTGCGCGGCCACGCACGCATTCCTGCGCGACTACGCCACTCACCTCGACAGCGTCAGGCCGGGCACCTATACCGTGGGTGAGGCATGGGGGAACATTGGAGCCATGCTCCCGTACTACCCCGACCAGCTCACGTCATACTTCGCCTTCGAAATCGCCGACTCGCTGGTTGCCGCCGTCCGCCGTGGCTCGGCCGGCGGCGTGCTCTCCGGATCCCTTCGGCTGCAGGACACCTTGCCGTCGTTCCGCTGGTCACCCTTCCTGAGCAACCACGACGGCACCCGCGTCATGACGTTGCTCGGCGGCGACGTCGCGAAAGCGAAGCTCGCCGCCACGCTCCTGCTGACGCTGCCGGGTTTCCCGTTCGTCTACTACGGCGAGGAGATCGGCATGACGGGCGACAAGCCCGACCCGCGGCTGCGGACGCCGATGCAATGGACACCGGGTCACGGCGGGGGATTCACCACCGGCGCCCCATGGGAGAGCCTGCAACCAGACTCCCAGCGCGTCACGGTGCAGGCTCAGGACAACGATCCGGGCTCGCTGCTCAACCGCTATCGACGCCTGATGCATCTGCGACGGGCGAACACCGCCCTGGCCTCAGGGCGGCTGCTGCCGCTCTCGACCGCGAATCCCGCGGTGGTGGCCTACCTGCGCCTCACGGAAGGCCACGCCGTGCTCGTGGTGGCAAACCTCGGCGGCGCAACGGTCTCAGCGCTCTCGATCCGTTCCGAAAACGGGGCGCTCGCCCCGGGCAAATACGCCGCGGTGAACCTGATCGGCGGTCCGCACGGCGCCCCGCTGCTGGTGGGCCACGATGGGCGAGTGTTGGGGTATGCCGCGCTCGCGGGCCCACTCGGGCCGCGAGAGAGCCTGGTGCTCGACCTCGTTCGCCGCTAGTTGAGCGGGCGCGCAGCGTGATGTTCGAGGACCTTCGCACCGAATGCAGGCAGCCAGACCGTTGCCCCAGTCTGGACACGGCCAGAAAGCAGGTCCTTCTGGCCATGGACCTTGACGCCGGTGACGGTGAACGTCACCTCCCGCGGCCGCGTGTTCACGAGAATCGTGGCGCTGCCGCGCTGATAGGCAATCACGTCGTCGGGTTTGCTCGTCTCGACGCCGCGAACGCTCCCGGCAGTGAATGCCGGATCGGTGCGCGCCAGCTGCACGATGCGCCGATAGAAGGCGCGCGCCTCGAGGGCACCCGGCTGATCCCACGTGATGGCTTCACGCTCAAAGAGGGCAAGCTTCTGCGGACTCTCGACTTCCTGCCCGTTGTAGACCAGGGGACGACCCGGCAACAGCTCCATGGCAACAAACGCCGCGCGAGCGCCCGCCACGTTGGTGAACCGCGTCGGTGGCGGATTGTCCCAGGCCGTTTCGTCGTGGTTCGTGGTGAAGCGGAGGCGCATTCCACCGGCCGGCATCGTCTTCATGTCGGCCAGCTCCTGCTCCACGAACTTGCCCGCGGGAGCGCCCCCCCACACCGACTTGAGGTTGGCATAGGAGCTCCACGCATACGTCAGGTCGAAACCGAACGTATGCATCTTGACGTCGCCCCACTCGGCAAGGAGGAGGATCGGCCGCTTCACCGCAGCGCGCACCTGTGGCAGCGCCTCCCGCCAGAAGGCATCGGGCACGAAGCCCGCGGCGTCACAGCGGAAGCCATCGATGCCCTGCTCGACGAGCCAGAACGTCATGGCCTCAACCATGGCACGCCGCAGCTCGGGGTGCTGGTAGTCGAGTTGGGCGACGTCGGTCCAGTCGGTGAGCTTTCCCTTGTCGTCACGCGGCACCGTCAGCCCGCCGCTGTCGTTCCGGACGTAGAACGCCGGGTGCTGCTGCACCCAGACATTGTCCCAGGCGGTATGATTTGGCACCCAGTCGATGATCAGCTTCATCCCTTTGGCGTGGACGGCACGGACCAGCGCCCGGAAGTCCGCCATGGTGCCGAATTCGGGATTGACCGCCCGGTAGTCGTAGACGGCGTAGGGCGAGCCGAGGGACCCTTTCCGGTTGGCGACCCCGACTGGATAAATTGGCATCAGCCAGATGATGTTGGCGCCGACCGCCTTGATCTTGTCCAGGCCGGCGATCACGCCGCGAAAATTGCCGGTTGGCGAAAAATCCCTCACGAAGACTTCGTAGATGGCCCCATGACTGACCCACGAGACATCCGGCGTCGTGCTTTGGCCACGGGCCGGTACCGCCTGGGAGATCGCCGGCGCCGAGAGCGCCAGCATGAGGCAAACCGCGACCGCGGAGAGACGGTTCCGCATCGACCTTGCTCCTGCACGGGAAGAGATTCCGAGATCGGCCCGGATTGGGGAATGTAGCCCGCCACCCGCCACGGAGGGAGCACCGAGGTCATGAGCACATTGGGAGAATTCTGGGTATGCGCCTGAGCCGATCCGTCGCCGTGCTGGCACTCGCACTCGGCATCGGGGCGGCGGGGCCACGGCCCGCCAGCCGGCAGCACCTGTCGATGGACCCGGGGTGGCGCTTCACCCTCGGTGATCCTGCCGGGGCCGAACGTCCCGCCTTCGACGACCGCGGCTGGCGCCAACTGGACCTGCCCCACGATTGGAGCATCGAGGGCGCCATGCGCCAGGACGCCCCGGGGGGAGGACAGACCGCCTTCCTCCCCGGAGGCATCGGCTGGTATCGCAAGGCCTTTCGCCTCCCTGAAGCGGCCCGCGGACTCGAGGCCCGACTCGAGTTCGACGGTGTCTACATGAACAGCGACGTCTGGATCAATGGCGTCCACCTGGGGCGGCGCCCATACGGCTACATCAGTTTCGCGTACGACATCTCCCGCCACCTCGTACCCGGGATCAACGTGGTCGCGGTGCGCGTCGACAACTCGCGACAGCCCAATTCCCGGTGGTACTCGGGCAGTGGCATCTACCGGCACGTCTGGCTTACCCTGACCGACTCGCTCCACGTCGGACAGTGGGGCACCTCTCTGACCACCCCGACCGCGGACTCGACGGGTGCTGACGTCGTGATCCGGACTCGGGTCGAGAACGACCACGCGGCGCCGCGTCACGGCGTGCTCCGCACCGCGATTCTCGACGACGCAGGCCGGGAAGTTTCGCGGGTCGATACGGGGTTTTCGCTCGCTCCCGGCCAGCGACTGGAGCTTTCACAGCTGCTCCATGTCACCGCACCGCGACGCTGGTCGGTCGCAACGCCCTACCGCTACACCGCGCGCACGGAACTGCTCGGGGGCGATGGGGTGACCGATGTGGTCCGCACGACATTCGGGATCCGCACCGCCGTCTTCGACAAGGATCGCGGCTTCCGGCTGAACGGTCAGCATCTCAAACTCAATGGCGTCAACCTGCACCACGACGCCGGTGGGCTCGGCGCGGCCGTGCCGGAATGGGTGTGGGAGCGCCGGCTTGCGGCACTCCGGGCCATGGGGGTGAATGCCATTCGCACGTCACACAACCCGCCGGCACCGGAGTTCCTCGACCTCTGCGACCGGATGGG
>JANYAG010000091.1 GCA_025361465.1 Gemmatimonadota bacterium | reverse complement strand
ACGTCGTCGTCATCCACCGATGCCGCAATCCGCCGAGCGTGATCGGCCAGGGTGCCTGCCTGCCCCAGACGAATCGCCTCGCGATCGAGACGCTCCTCCTCGCCAGGATGGAGCCTGGCCGCATCGATTTCCTGAACGACGAACCGGAGCCAATCCGCGCGGCGGCGAGCGTCGTCGCGACGGGCCAGCAACGACAGCTCGTCGGCGCGGAGTGCGGCGAGGGCCCCGTGCGCCGCACGAACCGCACCGAGATCCGCGGCGGAATCCGCGTACGCGTCCAGCAGGTCGCGCTGCATCCGGGCGTCGAGCAACTGCACCGTCTGGTGCTGGCCGTGCAAGTCGACCAGCGTCTCGCCGAGGGAGGCCAAGACGCTCATCGTTGTCGGCGAGCCATTGATCCAGGCGCGTGACCGGCCTTCGGCCGTCACTTCGCGTCGAATGACCAGCGTCTCCTCGGTATCGAGACCGGCGGACTCCAGCAGGTCCTTCGTCGCGCGCGGGACGGCATCCACCACCCCCTCGATCACCGCCCGGCCTGCTCCCGGACGCACCACGGCCCGATCAGCCCGATCGCCGAGGAGCAGGGCGATCGCGTCGACCAGCAGGGACTTCCCTGCCCCGGTCTCACCAGTGATGACGTTGAGGCCAGGACCCAGATCGAGGGCGACCTCGCCGATCGTGGCGAGTTCCCTCACCCGGAGCGTCGTCAGCATCCCTGCTCGCGATCGGAGAGGTCGCCCCAATGCAGCTTTTCGCGCAGCCGGCGGAAGAAGCCCGGATCGCCGAAGCGCACCAGGATCACCCGCCACGGGGCGGTGCGAACCTCGATCGCTTCACCCGGCTGCAGGGTGATGCTCTCCTGTCCATCGAAGGAGGCGAGCAGGTCCTGGACGAGCGGCTCGATCGGTTCGATCCGGATCACCGCGTCGGCGCGCACGACAATCGGGCGCAATCCCATGGAGTGGGCGCAAATCGGCGTGACAATCATGGCATCGAGGTAGGGCACGACAATCGGTCCGCCCGCACTCAAGGAATAGGCGGTGGACCCGGTCGGTGACGCCACGACGAGACCATCCCCGGACACCGGCCCGATCTGTTCCCCATCGAGCAGCACCTCGAATCGGACCACGCGCGCCACACCGCCCTTGTGGAGGACCACGTCATTGAGCGCGAGATGCTCGTCCCGAACCGCGTTGGTGCTGTCGAGTCGCGTCGCGACCAGCGCGGCGCGCGGCGAGAGGCGATGGGTCCCTGCGGCAAAGGCGGTAAGCGCGGCGGCCGCACCATCGCGGCCGACCGAGGTGAGAAAACCCACGCGCCCATAGTTGATGCCGAGCACCGGAATCTCGCGCCCGCCAAGCCGTCGCGCGGCCCGCAGCAACGTACCATCGCCGCCGAAGGTGACCAGCAGATCAATGGCCGCCGGGTCGAACGCCGCGAGCGGTGTCGACGTGAGTGCCGCGAGCGCCGGATCGGCGCAGAGCGACCAGCCGTTGGTGCGAGCCAGCGCCACGGTCTCCGCCAGCGCCGTGCGCAGCTCGGGATAGCGTGGGTTTCCGATCAGGCCAATCCGCAACATCGGGCTACCGCGCGGGGGCGGCCGCGAGCACCGTCTGCACCCGGGCCACGATGCCAGCCGGGGTCAGCCCGTGCTGCACAAGCTGCTCGGCGCGGGACGCTTGCACCATCAACTCATCAGCGATCCCGAGGGCGAGCACCCGGATCTCCGGATGCGATTCCTGCATCCGGCGCGCCAACGCCGCCCCGAACCCGTTGATGACGGTGCCCTCTTCGACCGTCACCAGCAGCTGGCAATCGTGCAACAACCGGGCAAGCATCGCTTCATCCATCGGCTTCAGGAAACGCGCGTTGACTGCCGCGGCGTCGATCCCTTCGGCCGCCAGCAACTCGGCCGCCGCCAGTGCCGGCAGCGCCATCGTGCCGGTGCCAAGAATGGCAACCCCGCGCCCCGGCCTGAGCATCTCCCAGGTGCCATAGGGGACGGCCGGGACGGACTGGACCGGATTCGGATCCACGGGCGCCTTGTCACGGGGGTATCGCGTGCAGAAGGGGCCATCGTGCGCCAGACCGGTGCGCAGCAACCCGATCAACTCGTCGGCGTCCTTCGGAGCGGTCACCGTCATGCCAGGCACCGCCAGCATGTAGGCGATGTCATACAGCCCCATGTGCGTTTGCCCATCCTCACCGACCAATCCCGCCCGATCCATGCAGAAGATCACTGGCAACCGCTGCACCGCGATGTCGTGGATAATGTTGTCGTAGGCGCGTTGCAGAAAGGTTGAATAGATCGCGACCACCGGGCGTAGTCCCTGCGTGGCGAGTCCACCGGCAAACGTGACCGCATGGCCTTCAGCGATCCCGACGTCGAAGAAGCGTGTGGGGAAGCGCTTCTCGAAGATCGCCGTACCGGTTCCGCTCGGCATCGCGGCCGTGATCGCGACGACCTCCGGGTGCGCTTCGCCGAGTGCCGTCAGGCCATCGCCAAACACCTGCGTCCAGGTCGGCGTGCCGCTCGGCTGCTTTCTGGCCTCCCCCGTCTCGGGGTCATAGGCCGCCAGCCCGTGCCACTTCTCCCGGTTGGCCTCTGCAAAGGAGAAGCCCTTCCCCTTGGTGGTCAGCACATGCAGGACGCGCGGACCCTTCATCGCGCGCACGAACGCCAGCGTATCGCACAATTTGTCGAGATCATGACCATCGATCGGGCCGAAATAGCGGAAGCCAAGCTCCTCGAAGAGCATGCCCTCGGAAAAGAGATTCTTGACCGATTCCTCCACGTTCTTCGCGAACTCAACCACCCCGTCCCCGAACACCCCGCCGAGCCGGATGGTCAGCCGCTTGATCCGCTCGCGCAGCCGATCGGTTCGTGGATTGGCCACGATGCCGCCAAGCAGCTTGGCGATCGCGCCGACGTTCGGGGAAATGCTCATGCCATTGTCGTTGACAATCAGGAGGATGTCCCGGCTGGAATGGCCGGCGTTGTTCATCCCTTCGTACGACAGGCCGCAGGTCAGTGCCCCGTCGCCTACGACCGCCGCCACCTTGTAGTCCTTCCCCTGGAGATCGCGCGCGGTGGCCATGCCTAAGGCCGCCGACATCGCCGTGCCGGCATGGCCCGCCCCGAACTGGTCATGCTCACTTTCGTCACGCTTGAGGAAACCGGAAATTCCGCCGGTCTGGCGCAGCGTCGGGAAGACCTCGTTCCGTCCGGTGAGCAATTTCCAGGCGTAGGCCTGGTGGCCCACATCCCAGAGGACCTTGTCCGTGGGTGAATCGAATTCATAGAGGAGGGCAATGGCGAGTTCGACGACCCCGAGCGAGGCCCCGATGTGCCCGCCCGTCACCGAGACACCGTCGATCAGCCGGTCACGGACCTCCTGGGCCAGCTCCGGCAACTGATCCCGGGACAGCCGCTTGAGGTCGGCAGGATCGTGGATGTTCGCCAGTAGCGACACGCTCACCCCCCCAGGGGACAGGTCAAGATGATCTTGAGACAATATACCGGGCCAGTGCCTCCAAAGATTCAGAGGTGAGGCCGGCGGCCACCAGGCTCTGGACCGCCAAGTGCCGATGTTCCTCCGCAGCAACTCGTGCTGCCTCGACGCCGAGCACCGAGACGAAGGTCGACTTGGCGAGTTCCGCGTCCCGACCGGCCGTCTTGCCGAGCGTCTCCGAGGTGCCCGTGGCATCCAGCACGTCATCGGCGACCTGGAAGGCCAACCCGATCTCTTCCCCATAAGCACGGAGAGCGGCCATCAGCTCGGGACCAGCGGCCGCGGCGAGGCCGCCGATGACGACCGCGGCTCGGATCAACGCACCGGTCTTGCCTCGATGCACCGCTGCCAGGTCCTCGAGGTGGAGCCGGCGACCTTCGGCCTCGAGGTCAAGCCACTGCCCCCCCACCATGCCGCGAATGCCACCGGCCTCGAACAGCTCCACCGCGAGTCGCCCGATCGTGTCTGCCGACAGCCCCATCGCCTCGCCAGCCCGGGCAAGGTGCTCGGCGGCGAACGGAACCAGCAGGTACCCCACCCGGGTGGCCGTGGGCGCGTCGAAGGCGCGATGCACGGTTGGACGGCCGCGGCGCATGTCGTCGTCGTCCATGCAGGGCAAATCGTCGTGAACCAACGAGTAGGTGTGGACGATCTCCACGGCCGTTGCCAACCCAGCGACCGCCGGAGACCGCCCGCCAACTGCGTGATACGCAGCCAGGAGCAGGGCCGGGCGCACCCGCTTTCCGGGACTGCGCAGTGCATAGCCGAGTGCCTCGCCAAGCCGCCCGGGAATCTCGGCACCGACGGCCACCGCGCACGCTTCGAGCTGGCGATCAACCACTACCCGCGCCGCCTCCAGCACCGCCGGTGCGACTGGTGGAA
>JANYAG010000080.1 GCA_025361465.1 Gemmatimonadota bacterium | reverse complement strand
GGTGACTGGATGTATCGCACCATTGGTGGGATTGATCTCGACCCGGCTGCGCCCGGGTACAAGCATGTCATCATTGCGCCACGCCCTGGCGGTGGTCTGACGAGCGCCCGAACGTCGCTGCAAACCGGCTACGGGCTGTTGTCGACCTCCTGGCGGATCGATGGTGCGGGCGTTGCCCTGGACGTCGAGGTTCCGGCGAACACCTCAGCCACCGTCACCCTTCCGAACGCAACGGCCGATCGGGCACGTGAAAGCGGTTCCCCCCTCGCGGTTGGCACGGGAATTCGATCGACCCGGCAGGTGGGCAACGATCTCGTGGTCGACGTCGGCTCGGGGCGATATGCGTTTCGGGTGAGTCGTTGAAACGACCCGGGCTCCCTGACGGCAGGGAGCCCGGATCACTGCAGCAACAGAGCCGCTCTTTCAGTCCAGGGTCAATTCGCGGTTGCCTTCTTCATGGCCGCTGTGCCGCCCACAATCGGCACCGCGATCGAGGTCGCGCCCAAGTCGACCGTCAGCTCGGTGCCCGCCTGCGGCCAGAGGGTGAATTCGCGATCGCTCGACAGGATCATCAGTGCGAGGCGCTTGCCGGCCGGGACGACCTTGTCGGTCGGCTGCAGGTCGAAGATGACCGTGACGAACTTCCCCGGTGCGAGCGGCTCGCCGTGTCCCTTCGAGTCGTAGTTGCCACCGTGGGTGAGCTGCTTGTGGTTCTGCGGATCAGCCCAGCCACGCGTGACGATGCCGTTCATCCCGCTGGAGCCGGCACGCGTGTTGTCGAACGGCAGCGTGACGAGGAAGACCGAGAGATTCGCCGCCGCCTTGCTGGAGGCCAACTTCACGGTCACCGTCGGCGTGCCGGAGATATGGACGGAATCCTTCAGGATGGCCGAAGCATAGAGCAGCCGATTGGGTGACTTGTCTGCCGCGGCAAGAACGGCGCCGCTGAATTGGACATCGTCGATCAGCTTCTGTGTTCCCGCTCCTGTGGCGGCGTCAACGCCCAGCACACCGATGCCATTGCCGTCCGCCGAGGGGTGGAGGGCGACCGGTGCCGACCCCGGAACAGGATAATCCGCATAGGCGACTGGCGGAGCGCCGCGCCCACCGCCTTCGCGCACGATCAGCGCGCGGGGCGCCTTGTCGATGCCGTTGTTGATGCCGTAGAGGTAGTGGCTCCACCACTTGTTCATTACCTCCAGCGGGGGCGGGCCACCGTGTCCCCCCTGGTGGAGGTAGATCATCGCCGGCTTGTGTTCCTTCTTGAGCTCCGCGTAGATCCGGGTCGAGTGCTCGGGCACCACGTTGAAATCATTGGTCCCGTGCGCCAGCAACACCGCGGCCTTGATGTTCTTGACCTTGGGAAGCAGGTCGCGGTCGGCCCAAAAGGCGCTGTAGTCTCCCGTCGCACGATCGTCGTACTTGGCAAAGAGGCCGTCGCGGATCAGCGAGTCGCAGCGGGGCCGCAATGCGGGATCACCACTGTGCACGAAGTCGTACAGGACGCTGACATCCTCGCCCAGGTAGCCACCGGGGGAACGCACCAGGCCATTGCTGCGGTAGTAGTGATAGTAGGACGTGTTCGGGGAGATCGGAATGATCGCCTCCAGCCCCTTCACACCGGTCGTCGCGGCCGCCAGTGGCAGGGTGCCCTCGTAGGACGTTCCGGTCATTCCCACCTTGCCAGTCGTCCAGGTCGCCTTCACCTCGACGTTGCCGTCAATCGTGGTGTATCCCTTGGCTCGGCCATTCAGCCAGTCGATCACCGCCTTCGGCGCGTACTCCTCCGGGTGGCCGCCGACAGTCGGGCAGCCTTGTGAGAGCCCCGTCCCAGGCGCCTCCGAATGGACCACGGCAAAGCCACGCGGCACCCAGGTGCGAACTTCGGAGGTCGAGATGCGCGGACGAACCGGCCGGAAGGGAATCACCGGCATTGGGGTCCGCGAAGTGAACCCGACACCGAGTTCGGACTTCACGTCCCAGAAGCCGACGGTCGAACTGCCGGTCCCGGCGAAGTACGGTGACGAGGCGAAGATGACTGGGACCTTGAGCCCCTCGGTCTCGGTGGCCGCCTGGCGGGTGACGTCCACGTGCACCCGGTCCTTCTTGCCGTCGTTGTCGGAATCGAAGTCGGTCTCGACCCAGAGCTCCTGCCGGATCCACTTGGTGGTGTCGGCGAAGGCCGGAACAACCTGCGCCTGGCCGTTCTCGAAGACCGCGACGGTCTTCTTCGTTTGGGCGTTCGCCTGGGTTGCCGCAACCACGGCAAGGAAGAGGGCCCCGAGTCCAGCCATGAGACGGGGGAGCAGCAGCGATCGTTGGCGGTCAGGCATCCGGGTCACCCAGCGGAAGAGGTTCCACGCCCGTTCGAGGGGGTCAGTCGGCGTGGCAGGACGTGCAAAGATAGCAATGCCATTTCGGGGCGCGCGATCAGTGGGTCAGCGCCGAGACGCGGAATACCCAGGCATGGGCGTTCGGTGCAGGAAGGCCTGCCGGGATGTGCGCGGTCCACCCCGCTCCAGTTCGCGCCCAGGGAATGCTCCGCCCACTGCCGAGCAGGGTAATCGTGGCACCGGGTGCCGGTGCGAAGCTCGAGACCGTCACCTCGCGAGGCAGCGTCGTCTCGCCTTCACTCGGCAGGTAGATGGCGTAGGTCGTGCCATCCTTCGTTTGGGTGAAGCGCAGCTTGCCTTCGACGTACGGCGCGATGGCATGAGTGGCATAGATCGCCTCGGAGTTCACCTTCATCCAGGCACCGAGCGCGGCGAGTCGATCATAGGCGGCATCATCCCACGCGCCGTCGGGTCCGGGACCGATGTTCAGCAGCAGGTTGCCGCCCTTGGCCACGACATCCACCAGCATCTGCACCAGCACTCGCGGCGACTTGTAGCGGTCGTGCGGGACATACGACCAGCTATTCGCCATCGGCATCGGCACTTCCCACGGGAAGGGAAGGGCCTTCTCGGGGACGCGCGCTTCTGGCGTCAGGTAGTTCTGGTAGGGCCCGGGGACCGCCCGGTCAACGACGATCAGCCCCGGCTGGTTGGCGCGGGCTTCTGCGACCAATCGCGGCATATCGATGTCCTGGCTTTGCAGGTGCATGAATTTGTAGTCGGGCTGGTTGATCTCGGCCTTGATTTCCCCGTCGGTGAGTTTCTGGACCCAGCCGCCATCCAGCCAGAGGATGTCGACCTTGCCGTAGCGCGTCATCAGCTCATTGATCTGCGCGTGCGTGAACGCCACGAACCGCCCCCAGCGCTCGGGGTACGTCTTGATGTCATAGTTTGGGTTGCGATCTGGTGTCGCAAAGTAGGGCCACCAATAGTCTGGGCTGTGCCAGTCGGGCTTCGAAAAATAGGCGCCGACCTTGAACCCCTGGGCACGGAAGGCATCGAAGATGCCCCTGGTCACATCCGCCTTGGGGCTGGCGGAGAATGGCGTCCGCGGTGACGTGATGCGATAGTCGGTTTCGCGAGTGTCGAACATGCTGAAGCCGTCATGATGCTTGGTCGTGAAGACGACGTACTTCATCCCGGC
>JANYAG010000146.1 GCA_025361465.1 Gemmatimonadota bacterium | reverse complement strand
CGGATGCACCCCCCCGAGCAAATCGTAAACCGTGAAAGCAAAACCAACACTGATAATCCTCTCCGAAACGTTGAAGAGAATCTTCAGAGGCGAAACCCTAGCATAGGCTTGGGTGATCGCGGTGATACACCCCGCCATGATTGCTCCCAAGAGACCACCGAGAGCCAATCCGATCGCGAGGTGCATGATGAACACGAGCGAGCCGGCCATCGAACTCGACTTGTTTGCAGTACGTCCAAGTTCGAGAGCGATTCCGACGAGGCCCAACGAGAATAACGCCCACAGCCCGATTGGAGGGCGCACCAACGACGTCATGAACCACAACAGCCCAACAGCTGTCACAGCCATGAACGCTACGTAGGTCCGAACTGCGCGATCCAATGACATAAGCACTGGGGGGGGACCCCAAATCAGACTGTTAGATCCAGGTTACGGTCTCCGCGAGGAAAATGCTCGCGATGAAGTCGACGGCAGCAGCCAGCCACTCCAGCATATGCGTCACCTCCTCCTCTTGTTCCAAGAGTCATACCAGAGGTGGCGAACCCCGCTATGGTTCACCCGACGCTTCGCTATTTTCTGGCCCGCTCGGCTTCGCTCTGCAGCCGATTCCTGGGATCTCCCCCCGTTTTCTCCTTCCGGCTTCCCTCGAGTTCCGGTTTCGGTGCCCGCCGCCCACCCTCACGGCCGGGTACCCCCCCGGTCTATCTGGCTCGCCCGGCTGGCCGGACGTCCCCACTATCCACTATCGGCTCAACGGCCCCGCAGCTGAAGCACGGCCCACCGGTTGGTGGCGTCCAGCACCGCGTACACCGCCGCATGATCGGCACTATCCCGCACCTCCGCCGTCCCCACCAGCAGCTCGGAATCGCGTGAACGGGCCGCCAACACCCCCACGATCACGTACCGCCGGCCAAAGGCCTCGGTGGTATGCGTCCCCTCGAGCGCCAGGGTGCTCCCCTCGAAGAGGCGCTCCATCGCTCCGATCGCCGCCCGGGCTGCCGTCTCCATCCGGCCACGGGGGGTATCGGCTCCCTCCTCGCTGGCCGACTCGCTCCGCCCGTCAAGTCCGAGCGTCACCGTCGCACTGACCCGCCGACTGCGCGGTACCGTGGAGACGACCAGGTCGTCGAACAACACCACCCGCCGGCGCGCCCGATCGTGCACCGCGCCCTGTTCGAGCGTCTCCAGCGGCTTGACGTCGGCCGTCTGCGCGATCGAGATCTTGCGATGATCAACCCGCACGCCGAGATGAGCGAGCAACGCCGACTCGATATTGCGAACCACCTGCTTCGGCGCCTGGCCGGCAGAGGCGAGGATGTGGATCTCGCTCACCTCGCCCAGCGGCGTGGTTTCGACCCGGGCCGAGAGAATCCCGGCCAGCGAGGTGAGCAGGTTCTCTGCTCGCCGGACTCCCCAGGGATCTGCGGCTGGATCGACCGGCGCGCCGCCCGGGCGCGAGGCTGATGCATCGTAGAAATGCGATGGTGAAGCAGTCACGGTGCGTCCTCGTGGAAGAGCGTCATCGTCGTTACGCGATCGCATTGCGACCAGCCGACTTGGCCAGGTACAACGCACGGTCGGCCTGTTCCAGCAGCGGCCCTTCGCCCGGCGATGCCGGATCGAACTCGGCCACCCCAACGCTGGCAGTGAGCTGCCCCGCCAGAAATCCCAGTCGTCGCCCTGCCAGTTCGATCCGCTCGCGCACCGAATCGGCGACGCGCAACGCGCCGGCCCGGTCGGTGTTGGTGAGCAGCACCACGAATTCGTCGCCGCCATACCGGGCGGCCAAGTCGGTGGTACGGATCGTCCCGCGAATCTCCTCGGCCACCGACCGGAGCACCGTATTGCCCCGTTCGTGACCGTAGCGGTCGTTGATGTCCTTCAATCGATCCAGGTCGAGAAAGAGCACGGTGAACTGATCGCCCGTGCGCTTGCTGCGATCCATCTCGTGCGTCAAGCGGTCCTGCAGCGCCCGGTAGCTCGCCAGCCCGGTCAGCGCGTCGGTGCTCGCGTCGCGCGACGCCTCTTCGGCCCGGAGCGACAGCCACGGAATACACTGCCGCAGCGAGGCCCGGTTCATGGCCGCCGCCTGCGCGAACCGGTGACAGGTCTGGTACCCGCACGCCCGGCAATCCCACGGCTTGCCATTCGGCCCGGTGCCGATCGCATCGAGGATCGCCTTCACCGCCACCGGATCAGCCTGTTGACGATGCTGCGTCAGTGGGAAGACACTCCCCAGGTCGACCGCCATCCCCTCGGGCACCACCGGCGTATGACTCCGGCTCGGCTCGAATTGCTGCACCAGCATGCGCCGGCGGTAGAGCTCGTTCTTCGGCCCGGCCGCCGGGTGCGCCAACGCGCCGGCGTGCGACAACAGATCGACGAAGCCCAGGTCAATCCGGTCATGTCCGACCGCCCGCGCCAACGCCGGCAAACCCTCAAGACCGCGCACGGTCAGCATCCGACGACCGCGCGATGAGCCGCTGACCACCATCTCCAGCGACAACCCCCCGGCGACCGACATGTGCCGGCGCGTCTCGGACGGGATCCGCGAGAAGGTCCGCGGCAACGCTTCCGGGCGAACCTCCCGCAGGGCGAACAGCTGCTCCAAGTCGGTAAAGGTGAGCATGGCATCGAGTTCACTCACCAGCCCCACCGCGCTCATACCGACATAGACCACCGGCAGCCCATCCCCATGGAGACGACGCAGGAATCGAGCCTCCGCGGCATGCGGATAGGTGATCGGGGCCAGATAGGGCACCAGCTCGGGGTGATGGACCGAAATGGCGGCCACCACGACCGGGTCGGTCGAGCGGATCAGGGTCCCCCAGTCGGGGTCTTCCCAGAGCCGCTGGTACTCGGCCGCCACCAGTTCGTCGCCCAGGATGCCACGGGAGACCAGGCGGAAACCGGCCTCATAGCAGGCATTGACGAGCTGGTCGGGCGTCGCAGGATGGAAGTGGGCGGCCGCCTCGGGAGCCAGGATCAGGGCCCCGGTCCCCGCCTCGGCGATCGCGAGGGCGTGGTCCACCGCCCCGGTCGCCGCAATGGCGGAGTGAGGACACGACGGGAGGCATTCACCACAGCGGATGCAGTTCTCCTCGACGATTTCGACCACCCGCGCCTCCGGCGGTAGGGCGATCGCATCGGTCGGGCAGACCCGGATACACGCCAAGCAACCGACACACCGCGAGGAGTCGATCGTGAGGTGCATTAATGCCTATTCCAGAGCCAGTTGGGGGTGCTGACAACCTCCAAGTTGGCAAGATCCTTGAGAAAGGTCAAGAGGTGAGCCCAGCCAAAGGTTTGCGAAATCGTGACTTAGCTGATCTCATACTCATTGAGTTTGCGATACAGAGTCCGCTCCCCGATGCCGAGAATCTGGGCCGCCTTGCGGCGATTCCCCCGTTGCTCGGCCAGCACCGCCTCAATGGTGGCTCGCTCGACCGCGGCCATGGTCATCCCGGCCCGGTACACCACGGTGGGCTCGGGCTCCGGTTCGGCGGTGATCGGTCCGACCGATCCCACCGGTACCACCGCCGAGAGGGAGGGGTCGCGGACCTCGATCACCTGCACCGCCCCGTGCCGATCCTCCAGCCGCCGGCGCAGCTCCTCGATCTGGACCCGCAGCTCCATCAGCGACCGGAGGATGAACTCGAACTCGGCCGGCCCCGGGGTCCCCTCACGGCCGCCGCCCAGGGGGAGCCGCATGGGCAACAGGGTACCGATCCCGTCGGTCACGTCCGCAGGGATGTCCGCCGCCCGGATCTCGGTGCCCGGGGCGAGGACGACCATCGACTCCACCAGGTTGCGCAGTTGGCGCACGTTGCCGGGCCAACCGGCCTGCACCAGCCGCTGCATCGCCTCGACGGTGATTCCGGGGAACGGCCGCTCGTGTTGTGCGGCGAACTCGCGCACAAAGCGCTTGACGAGGAGCGGAATGTCCTCGCGGCGTTCCCGCAGCGGCGGCAGGTAGATCGCCAGCACGTTGAGGCGATAGAAGAGATCGTCACGGAACTCTCCCATCGCGACGCGATCCTTGAGCGGACGATTCGCCGCCGCCACCACGCGGACATCGACCTTGATCGGCGCCACCCCGCCGAGGCGGAAGAAGGAACGGGTCTCGAGCACGCGCAGCAACTTCACCTGCACGCTGGCGGGGATCTCACCGATCTCATCGAGGAAGATCGTCCCGGTATCGGCCAGCTCGAAGCGGCCAAGTCGGCGCTCGGCGGCGCCGGTGAAGGCGCCCTTCTCGTGACCGAAAAGTTCGCTTTCGAGCAGCGTTTCCGGCAGCGCCGCACAGTTGATGGCAATGAAGGGGCGACCGCGCCGCGGCGACAGGTCATGAATTCCCTTGGCAACCAGCTCCTTGCCGGTACCTGACTCGCCCTGGATCAGCACCGTGCTGTTCACCGGCGCCATCTGCTCGATCTTGACCAGCACTTCCTGGATCGCGGTGCTTTCACCGAAGATCCCTGTGCGCCGCTGCAGGTCGCGCCGCTCAGCGAGGCGGCGCACGGTCGCGACGAGGTCATCGGTTCCCACCGGCTTGACGAGCACTTCGGTGGCACCCAGGCGGGCCGCACGTTCAGTGCGCTCGGAGTCGGTCGGCTCGAGCAGGGCCAGCACCGCGACCTCGTGATCGCGCGCGTACGCCGCGAGCGACACCGCCGATCCCTCATGCACGGCGCCGGTCAACACCAGCAGCAGCGGGTGATCCCGGCGAATCGCGGTGCGGCCCTCGTCGGCGGTCGCCGCGACATCATTGGACAGCCCAGCCGCCTCGAGCGCCTTGGCCAGCGGCACAGCGGTCTCGAGATCAGCGAGGGTGATGACGACCTTGGCAGACATGACTAGTGCTCCGTTTCGCCGCGCAGCAATGCCGCAGCATGATCCAGCACGGGGGCGAGCACGGCCAATCCATCGGTGACGCCACTGGTCGACCCGGGCAAGTTGACGATCAGCGCCTTGCCGCGCGTGCCGGCGATGCCGCGTGACAGCATCGCCCGCGGCAACCGGCCCATCGCGGTGGCTCGCAGCGCCTCGGCGATGCCGGGTGCCTCGCGATCGATCACCGCGCGCGTCGCTTCCGGCGTGACATCGCGCGTGGTGAGCCCGGTGCCCCCCGTGGTGAAAATCACCTCGGTGTTCCCACTATCCGCCCAGCTGATGAGGGTTCGCGCGACCTGATCGGTCTCGTCCGGCACCACCGCGCGCACTGACACCTCGTGGCCGGCCCCGCGGGCCCACGCGACGATCGCATCACCGGAGCGATCTTCGCGCTCGCCACGCGCGCCGGCGTCAGACACCGTCAGCACGCCGATGCGAAGGCTCATGGTTTCGCTTTCCCCGCGGCCCTGCCATCACGGAAAACGAACGGTCGCCGGACGATCTCCGCCGTCCAGCTGCGCTCCCCCTCCTCGATGAGCAGGGGCGTACCGGGAGCATCGGCGGTGGTGGGAACGGCGGTCATTCCGATGACCCCGGCGCGCGGGGACTTCACGGCCGAGCGGACCCGGTCAACCATCAGCCCCGCAACACGGACACTGGCACCAACCGGCGGCACCTCATCGCCGTACACCGTGAAGCCGACCAGCCGCTTGATCGCACCAGCCCGCCGTCGCGCTGCCAGTGCGGTTTCGCCCGGAAATGGGGCGCCCTTCCCTTCGGCCACGAGGTGCTCGAGACCTGCTTCGACCGGCGTGTCATCGACGTCGATTTCCACGCCGACGCTCGGAATGCCCCATTCGGCCTGGAGCAACCGCCAGGCATCGGCGCCGACTGCGGTCACGCCGGCGCGTGCCAAGGCCGATTCAAGCGCGACACGATCGCGAGTGCGGCAATAGAGATCGAAGCCATCCGGCCCGTCACGTGTGGTGCGCGCCGCAAAGACATCGACACCGGCGAGCCGCGCACTGACGATCTGCCCCGGTTCACCAGGGAAGGGCGCGAGCAATGGAGCGAGCTGTGCCGCGGCCGTGTCCCCACGGACACCGACGAGGGCGATATCATCGGAAATGTCGCGCAGGCGGAGATTGCCGCGCTTGCGATCAACGATGTGCTTCCACGCCGCCTCGCGATAGCCCGCATCGACCAGCAGCATCAGGCGATCGGGAAAGCGATAGACGGTGCAGCGGTCAAGAATCGACGCGTCCTCGCGGAGCAGCAGCGAGTGGACGAACTGTCCCGGGACAAGCAGCGAGATGTCCGCCGTCACGATCCGGTTGACAAAGGCATGCGCGTCGGGGCCGGTCACCTCGAACTGGCCGAGCCCACCTGCAGCCCAGAAGGCCGCGCCGTCCACCAGCGGGCGGTGCTCGTCGGGTGCCTCGTTCATCCCATCAACCTCGCCAGGAGTGCCTTCTGGGCGTGCAATCGATTTTCCGCCTCGTCCCAGACCCGTGACTGCGGGCCCTCGAGTACTTCGTCGCTGATCTCCTCGCCGCGATGGGCGGGGAGACAGTGGAGCACGATCGCATTCGGTGCGGCGTCCGCCATCAGGGCGGCATTGACGCAGTACCCCGCGAAGGCCTTCTTGCGATGTTCGGCTTCCTCTTCCTGCCCCATGGACGCCCAGACATCGGTGTTGACCACATCGGCCCCGGCAATCGCCTCCTCGGGGTCCTCGGTGATCATCAGCTTGGTGCGCCGCGCGCCCTTCTCGAAGATGGTGTGATCGGGTTCGTACCCTTCGGGGCACGCGAGCCTGAGCTCGAAACCCAGCAACCCAGCCGCCTCGATCCACGAATTGGCCATGTTGTTGCCGTCGCCGATCCACGCGACGACCCGGCCATCCAGGGTCCCGAGGGACTCCTTGATCGTCAGCAAGTCGGCGAGCAGCTGGCAGGGATGGAGCAGATCGGTCAGCCCGTTGATCACCGGCACGCTGGCGAATTGGGCGAGGTCTTCGACGTCCGACTGGGCAAAGGTGCGAATCATGATGCCGTTGACGTAGCGCGACAGCACGCGGGCCATGTCCTTGATCGGTTCGCCACGTCCCAGCTGGATGTCGCGCGAGGAGAGGAAGAGGGCGTGGCCGCCGAGCTGCTGGGTGCCAACCTCAAAGGAGACCCGCGTCCGCGTGGAGCTCTTGGCGAAGATCATCGCCAAGGTCTTGCCCTCGAGCGGGAGATCACGGTAGCTGCCGGCCTTCATCCGGGCGGCAAGGTCGAGGAGGTCGAGGCAGTCCTGACGGGAGAGGTCATCAAAGGAGAGGAGGTCGCGCTTTCCCATGCTTCACCCGGGTTTTGGGTCGGCCAGAATGGCAGATGGAGTCTACGCTGGACACGGGTCCGAAACAACGGGATGGAGTCGACGTAGTCTTCGGTGCACCGGAACCGTAGATTTTACCGCCACTTGGACGCCGTCTACCCCGACCAGGGCTTGCATGCCGCTGCTGAGCACCTTCGAGCTGACCAAGCGGTACCCGGGAGGGGTGACGGCGCTGGATGGCCTCACCCTCGAGCTCGAATCGGGGGTCATCGGACTGGTCGGCGCCAATGGCGCC
>JANYAG010000144.1 GCA_025361465.1 Gemmatimonadota bacterium | reverse complement strand
AAGCCGCCACAACGCATCGACCTGCTGAACGAGATGGATGGTGTGACGTTTCCGGAGGTGTGGAAAGGAGCGATGACCGTCAGGATCGATGGCCAGAGGATCAGCGTCATTGGCTTGAAGGAGTTGCGCGCGAACAAGGGTGCTACCGGCCGAAAGAGAGACGAAGAGGACTTGCGTCAGTTGAAGGTACGCGCTGCCCGCAAGAGTCCCGGGGCTCGGTAACGTGGCCGTGGTCGCGCGGCTCAGCGCCGCCCTTGGCCGTAGCTACCGCATCGAGCGCGAGCTGCGTCCGGGGAGCATCGCGAAACGAACGCCACTTCGGCGTGAGGGCGGTGTGCGGCAGACCTAGACTCGCTGTCTGCCGCAGCTCCACCCGGAACCTCCTGCTCCCGAAGCGCCGTCGCGGCATCCAGCGATTCCTCTCCCCGTCGTTTAACACGCTCCGCCCTGGCCACATCTGAAGCAGGTCCGGGCCGCTTCGGCACAGAATGCACGCGCATGTCTGGCGTTCGCCAAGTTGTACCATGCTGGGGCGTTCTTCGAGCCAGGATGGAAATCGGGGCATTGTCGGCCCAGGGGGGAATGAACACGTAGCCTCGGCCGATACTGAAGGCCGCGGCTTGCGGATTCCTGCCTAGAGGTTACGCTTGCGGTGCCATCAGGTACCGCCCAGAACTCGGCGCCGCGCATCGAGGTCTGCCATGCACTTCACTACGCCCCTGGTCCTCCCGTTGGCGATCACGGCCGGCCTGATCGCGTGTGGCGGCGGTAGCTCCACGACGACAACTCCGCCAGTGACAACACACACCCTGTCGAAAGTGGCAGGTGACAATCAGACTGCCATGGCCGGTACTGCGGTCGCCGTTGCGCCATCGGTCAAGATCGTCGACCAAAACGGCCAAGGGGTGTCCGGGATTGCCGTGACGTTTGCGGTGACCGCTGGGAGTGGCAGCCTCACCGGATCAACGATCAGTACCGGTAGCACCGGTGTGGCTGCGGTCGGCAGCTGGACCCTCGGCACCGCCGTCGGGACGAACACCTTGACCGCCGCCGTGTCCGGCGCGACCGGCAGTCCGGTGACGTTCACGGCGAACGCCACCGCGATCACCGCGACACTCGCGAAGGTCGGCGGCGATAATCAGGTCGGGATCACCGGTGCCGCGGTGGTCACGGCCCCGTCCGTCCTCGTGACCAACGTGGGCGGCCAGCCGGTGAGCGGGGTCGCCGTCACCTTTACTGTGGCGACCGGTGGTGGGACGCTGACCGGCGGCACCCAGACGACAGGAGCTGACGGCGTCGCGACGGTCGGAATCTGGATGCTCGGACCGGTCGCCGGAGCGAACACTCTCACGGCCCGCGCCACCGGCATTACCGGCGGGCCCGTGACCTTCTCGGCCACGAGCGCGTCGGCGACGGACCAGCGCGGCATCTACGTGTACACCGAGCACCTCAACACCGATTCGCTCGCTGCGGTTCAAGCGCTCAGCGTCCCGGGCGTCGACGGGATGACGCTGCTCCTGGGTTGGGCCTCGATTGAGCCGAGTCGCGGCACCCTGAGTACGGCCCGGCTCGATCGGTGGATCAACACCGCCATCGCGGCAGGGAAGAAGGTCATCCTCGTCATTCGAGCCGGGCAAGACACGCCGTGCTGGCTCTTCTCGGCTCCCGCTTGCGGCGCCGGATCCAACAAGGCGTATGCCGGTGCCACCGCGCTTTCGTTCCAGGTATCGGCGAGGCAGGGGCTCGGTCAGACCTCTTGCACGCCGGAATCCATCGCTGCGCCGTGGGATCCGGTGTTCCTCAGCGAATGGGACACCATGCTGGCGGAAGTATCGGCGCACCTGAAGGCAGTGGGAACCTACAACGCCGTGATCGGTGTCCGGCTGAGTGGCCTCAACCGGACCACGGCGGAGTTGCGATTGCCGGAGGAAATCCTGACCACTCCCTGCGTCACCAATGCCATCACCACGTGGCTCCAGAGCCCGTCGCCGTTCCGGCCGTCCAAGGTCCTGCAGGCGTGGAACGCCATCACGGCGTCGTTCCAGACGAGTTTTGGCGACAAGTTGCTGGGCCTGGAAATCGTACCCGACAGCACCGGGAACAACTCCTATCCGTTCCCCGAGATCGACGACAACGGGTGCATCTACACTTCGATCCTCGCCCCCGCCAATGCCCCGGGCGCGTGCACCAACGCTGCGCCGCTGCCCGATCAGAATGCCCCGCTCATTGCGCGCGCCAACCAGCTGTTCGCCGGGCATCTGTCGGTATCGTTCCAGAACCTGGCGTACAACCAGCAGGCCGACCAACATGTCGTCACGGATGCGCTGACCCTGGGCACCAAGATCGGCTACCAGACCAACGACTACAACAACCTCCAGACGGCG
>JANYAG010000041.1 GCA_025361465.1 Gemmatimonadota bacterium | reverse complement strand
CTGCCGCGCCAACCACGACCTCGCGTCGCCGTTTCCTGCGTGAGACCCTCGAACTCGTCCCGCCAGTCCTGCTGATGCAGATCCTGGAGTCGGTGGCCGAAGCCGATGGTGAGCCGATCTCGCCGCACCTTCGCTGGCTGCTCGGCAAACTGGCAGGTAGCGACGGCCCCGGGGACCAGCCGGCGACTGGGGCCTTCGCCGGCGAGGTCCTCGGCCTGGTGGAGGAGTGGGAGGGGGTCGGCATCGAAGCGGATGAAGAGGAGGACCCGCGCCTCGGCCTCGAACCGGCGCGCGTACTGGCGATCGGACTGGACCTCGATGACGCCACGGAGTTGATCTGCCACGCCGCCGGGACGCTGGCGGAGCGCGGCCAGTTGCTGCGGGTGCTCGAGCTGGTGGACACTCCCGGGAACGATCCGGCCGTCGTGAAGGTGCTCTCCGACGCCGTCCTCGAGCCGGAATTGCTGATGCAACTGCTGCAGGCAGTACCCCTGGACTTTCCGCTGATCAATCGGGTGGCCTTGCATGCCGGTGCGGAGGCGGCTGGGCCGCTGCTCGACGCGCTGGCGACCGCCGAGGATCGCAGTACCCGTCGTCGGCTGCTCGACACCCTCGTACAAGTTGGCCCGGCGGCGGAGCGCTCACTGCTGGTACGTCTCAACGGTGCCCCATGGTATCTGGCGCGGAATATTCTGGCGACGCTGGCGCAGTTCCCGCCACTTGGTGACCTGGCTCCGGTCTTCGCCGCGTTCGGCAGCGACGATCACCGGGTGCGACACGAGGCGTTGAAGATCCTGCTTCGCCAACCAGCCAGCCGCGAACGCGCCGCAAGCGAGGCGCTGTTGAGTGGTGAAGATGCGCTGATCCGCACGGCCATGGGGAGTCTGGTGGATCGTTGCCCACCGGCGCTCGTCGCGTCCGTGCTCGGTGTCCTGGCCCACCCGAACGAGGAGCTTCGGCTACAGGCGATTCGCCTGCTGGCCGACTCCAACAATCCGCTCATTGTTCCACCACTGCTTCGCTTGGTGCGGACAACCCGCGGCCTCTTTCGTCGCACGCGCCTGCAGGCCAAGTCCCGGACGATGCTGGCTGCGCTGGACGTGCTCGCCCGACGCTGGTCCAACCATCGACCGGTGCTGACCGTGTTGCACCGGGCCGAGAAGTCGTCCGATGCCGAGATCCGGGCCGCGCTGGGGAAGCCCACGTGAGCGAGGCCGTTCGCTTTCTCCACACCTTCGCGCAGGCCCTGTCGGCGCTGATGCTCTATTCGCCGGGCCATCCGGCCACGAGGCGCAGTATCGAGGGGGCCTGGCAGGCCCTGGGTGCCCTGCTGCGACTCAACGACCGTCCGACCTTCTTCTTTCTCGGGGCCGCACCGGTGTACTCCGGTCGTGCCTTGCATGAATTACGAGACTGGCCCTACTCCAAGCGTCTGACCGAGGCAGGTATCCAGCGGCTGGAGTTCGACGCGGCAGTGACCGAGGCATCACTGACGTCGTTCTTCAACCGGTTGATCGCTCGACTCAATTCCGGGTCGGTGCCGCTGGACGAGAGCGAGACGCCGATTCCCGGCATTGCGTTCGGCACAGTCGCCGTCGAAGAGGTGGCCGCAAGTGAGGCGGAGGCAGAGGCTGCGCCAGGCGAGTCTGGTGGGCCCGATCTCCTCGACCTCACCGATGAACTCGATGCCATGGGGTATGTCCTGGAAGAAGGCGTGCGAGGCGCGGCAGCTCGCGCTGAGGTCGAAGCGATCGTCCGGATCCTGGCAGGGCTCCTCGAGCAGCATGGCGCGCCTCAGGTGCCATTCCCCACTGAAGCGACGCGATACTGGTGCGTCCACCCGGTCAATACCGCCCTGCTGGCGATGGCGGCAGCGCGAACCGCAGGAATCGACGCCCCGGGCTGCCATCGGCTGGGCGTCGCCGCGCTGTTCCATGACATCGGGATGACGCGACTGCCCGAAGGGATTGGCAACCAGACTTCGCTGACCGCTGAGGATCGCGCCATTGTCGAATCGCACCCCGCCGAGGGCGCCCGGTTGCTTCTTGATGCCGGTGGGCACGGGCTCGAATTGGCCGCCGCGGTAGCCTACGAGCACCAGCTGCGTCCTGATGGTGGCGGTTACCCGCAGCGGCGCTTCCACTCCGCCCCCCACTGGGCGTCACGACTGATCGGGACCGTGGCAACCTATGTCACGCTGTGCGCACCGAGACCCTATCGGCCGGCATGGTCGGCGGAGCGCGCCGTGGCTGCGCTGCAAGAGGGGGCCGGGACGGTCTTCGACACGGAAGCCGCCAATCTCCTCCTCGGGCTGGTTCGCCCGGGCTGAGCGGTACATCGCCGGGCCCGCCGGCGGCTGCGATCGCTCGAGTATGGTTTCGAATTGGAGTGTCACCCGCTGTCACCTCGTCTTCGTATTGTGCTCGCGGCGATTCTGTTCTCGACCGGTGGCGCGGCCATCAAAGCGGCCGACTTCGGGCCGTGGCAAGTGGCCTCCTTTCGGTCCGGCATCGCGGCGCTGACCCTGCTGCTCCTCGTCCCCCAGGCGCGGCGAGCGTTTGGTTGGCGGACCGCGCTCGTTGGCGCGGCGTACGCCGCGACCCTGGTTTCCTTCGTGCTAGCCAATCGGCTGACCACCAGTGCCAACACCATCTACCTCCAGTCGACCGCCCCGCTTTACCTCACGCTGCTCGGCCCGTGGCTCCTCCGAGAACCGCTCAGGTTGCGTGATCTGCCGATCCTTGCCGCGGTGGCGGGAGGATTGGTGCTGGTGTTTCTCGGCGCCGATCACCCCAGCGGAACCGCGCCAGACCCGGCCCGTGGCAATCTTTTCGCGCTGGGAAGCGGGCTCAGCTACGCGCTCCTGATCTGCGGATTGCGCTGGCTCGGACGCGACGGCGGCGATCAGGATCGCGGCATCGCGGCCGTGATCCTCGGTAACCTGATCGCGTTCGTGGCAGCCCTTCCGCTGGCCTTGCCGCTGGGATCTCACTCGACCATCGGTTGGGGAGTGGTCATCTACCTTGGGGTCTTTCAGATCGCCGGCGCGTATCTGCTGGTCACCAAAGGGCTCCGCCATGTCCCGGCCCTGGAGACTTCGCTGCTCCTCCTCGCGGAAACCGCCTTGAACCCGCTGTGGACCTGGCTGCTGCTCGGGGAAGTTCCGGCCACGTTGGCCCTGGCGGGCGGCGCCCTGATTATTCTTGCGACGATTGGACAGGCAGCTCGCGCCCCCGCACGACCCGCGACCATTGAGACCGCGTGAAGCGCACACTGATCGAGACCGTTCGCGTCATCAATGGCCGGGTGCCGTTGTGGTCGCTCCACATGGACCGCCTTACCCGCAGTTGTGCTGCCCTCGAGGTGACCAGGCCGAATGTGGTCGAGCCCCGTGGCGGTCCGGATCGGGTCATCCGGTTCGAGATACGGAGTGGCAGCCTTCAGCTCCTGGAGCGCGCTGCCGAGGGGACCGGTCCGATTCACCTGGTCTCCTCACCAGCCCCTCACCGGGGCTATCGCCACAAGACGGCCGACCGTGCCTGGCTGCAGGCCGCGCGAAGTTCTGCCATGATGGCGGCGGCCGACGATGCGGTCCTCTTTACCGAGTCGGGTGTCCTGGTCGAGGGGACGCGCTGGGCCATTGGCTGGTGGGAGGGCGAGGCCCTCTGCTTCCCAGCGCTTTCCCTCGGAGGCCTTCCGAGCGTGGCCCGGGCGCGGCTCAGCGAAATCACCCGTGGCGGCCTCCGGGTGGCGGAACTCGATGGGTCCGCGATCCTGACCAAGCCGCTGCTGGCCTGCAATGCAGCCCGGGGAGTGGTGCCGGTCGGCCTGCTCGATGGCACGCTGATGATGCAGAATCACCAGACGCTAGCCCTCCAATCCCGATTCTGGAACCGTCCCTTGGCTTGACCCTCCCCATGCCGGGCGGCATTTTAGGGCCCACAGGAGCTTGGTGCCTGTAGCTCAATTGGTTAGAGCGCCGCACTGTGGCTGCGGAGGTTGCGGGTTCAATCCCCGTCAGGCACCCTGAGAAGGGCACGCGAAGGTCCGTAGCTCAACTGGTAGAGCACCCGTCTCCAAAACCGGGGGTTGCAGGTTCGATTCCTGCCGGGCCTGTGAGGGAATGCGCGGCCCCTTATATTCCGCGGCGGTTTGGTCAGGGCGCTATCGTCTA
>JANYAG010000032.1 GCA_025361465.1 Gemmatimonadota bacterium | reverse complement strand
CCCGGAAGTCACCAAGTCGCCGTATCTCCAGGGCGCGGCCCTGGTGCTCGAAGCGGGTACCGGCAACGTGCTCGCGATGGTCGGCGGCCGCGACTTCGACGACTCGAAGTTCAACCGGATCGTGCAGGCGCTCCGTCAGCCGGGCTCAACGTTCAAGCCGATCATGTACTCGGCGGCGATCGAATCGGGCATCTCCTTCGATGAGGTCCTGCGCGATCAGGCGGTCACCGTGCCAATGCCCTTCGGCCAGCCCGACTGGATGCCGGAGAACTATGAGGGACGGTTCAGCGATTCGATGTTCAGCATCCGCCAGGGGCTCTGGCGCTCGCTCAACAGCATCGCCGTCCAGGTCGGCGAACGGGTCGGTACCGCGCCGGTCGTGGCCGAAGCCCGCAAGTTCGGCATCACCACCCCCATCGACGATGTGCCGTCGATCTACCTCGGCGGGCTTTCGCTCCATCCGATCGAGTTGATTGCCGGCTACTCAACCTTCGCCAATCTCGGCTTCCGGACGCTGCCGCGCGCGATCACGCTGGTTGAGGACCGGAACGGGAAGATCCTGCTGCGTCCTGAATCGAAGTCGCTGCCGGTCCTCGACGCCCAGACCGCCTGGACGATGAACCAGGCACTGCAGGGCGTGATCCAGCACGGCACCGCGTTCAGCGCGGTCTATCAGGCGGGTTTCACGATGCCGGCCGGCGGCAAGACTGGCACCACCAACGACTACCACGACACCTGGTTCATCGGCTTCACCAAGGATCTGGTCGCCGGTGTCTGGGTCGGCATGGACGACAACTCCGAGATCGCCAGGAACGCCCAGGGCGCCATCATGGCGGCGCCGGCCTGGACCCAGATGATGCAGAGCATCTACCAGCGCCGGCGGGACCCGGGCAACTGGGAAATGACCGAGCAGTCGCTGGTCCAGGTCGAGATCGACAAGACCACCGGCTTCCTCGCTACTCCCTTCTGTCCGCCCGAAGTCCGTGAGATGAAGTCGTTCACCAAGGGTGCGGAACCGAAGGAGTTCTGCCCCGTGCATTCGCCGTTCAAGCCCGGTGGTGGCCGCAGCGGCAAGCCGCCGTCCTGATGCGGCGGCTCTCTGCGTCGTGGCTGGTGCCGGTGAGTGCGCCACCGATTGCTGGTGGCGCCGTCCTCATCGACGATCGCGGCCGGATCGTGGCAGTCGGCGAAGACGAAGCAGTCCCGACGCCTGAACATGCGAGCAGCGAGCACTTCGTCGACGGCATCCTCCTCCCCGGCTTGATCAACACCCACACCCACCTTGAACTCACCGGCTTCGCCGGCCAGGCCGACGACCCGATCTTCTGGGACTGGATCAAACACATCATTGCCCTGAAGGCCGGCCGCTCCGAGGAAGACTTCTTCCGCGCCGCTGAGGCCGGGGTGCGCGCCTGCTGGGCGTCGGGCGTGACCACCGTCTGCGACATGGGAAACAGTGGGTCGGTGGTTGCCGCACTCCATGCGCTCGATGGATCGGGGATCGCCCACCACGAAGTCTTCGACCTCCACAGCGCCGACCCTGACGTGACGATGAAGCGCTTCGGCGGCGAACTGCAACGGCTGGCGCACCACGCCACAGGCCGAGTGCAGCTCGGCGTCTCGCCCCACGCGCCCTACACGGTGAGCGGCGAGGTCTATCGCCGTACCGCGGAGCTGGCACGGGCGCATGGCGTCCCAATCGGTGTCCATATCGCTGAAGCACAGGACGAGACTAGGCTGCTGCAAGACTTCACCGGGACGTTCGCCGACTTCCTGCGAGCGCGTGGTGTGGGACCGCTGTCCGACGTACCGATCTCGCCGGTAGCGTGGCTGGACCAGCATGGTGTGCTCTCGTCGCGCACCCTCTGTGCCCACGCCATCCACACCGACCTCGACGATGCCCACCTGCTGCGCCGCCACGGCTGCGCGGTGGCGCATTGTCCCCGCAGCAATCGGCGACATCACGGCGCCGATGCCCCGGTGCGGCGCTACGTCGAGTTGGGGGTCCCGCTGGGACTGGGGACCGACTCCGAGGTCAGCGTGGCGCCGTTGGACCTCATCGCCGAAGCACGCGAGGCTCGCAAGCTGGCGGGGTGGACTGCGGGGGAAACGGTGCGGGCACTGACGCTCGGGGGCGCCGAGGCGCTGGGGCTGGAGTCGTCGTGCGGTACCCTCGAGCCGGGGCGATGGGCAGATCTGGCCCTGACCAGGGCCGATGCGGCGACGGAACCGCTGGAGCAAGTGCTCGCGTCGGGTCCCGGTGACGTGTCTGTGACCTGGCTGGGCGGCAGGGAAGTCCATCGGACTTGATAGCCAGTCCCGATGCGGCTATCCATGAAGGACTCCCGACGGAGCCCTTTCGGTGCGCTGCCTCGCCTTGAACGCCTCATTCGAACCGCTGACCATGGTCCCGACGCGTCGGGCCCTGCGGCTGGTCATTGAGGGGAAGGCCGAGATCGTCGAAGCCGACGGCGAGGAGCCGATACGAAGTTTGCACCTCGAACTGCCGCGTCCCGCGATCATCCGGCTCGTCCGCTTCGTGCACGTCCCCCGCCGCTTCCGCCGCCAGGTCACCAACACGTTCCTCTTTGCCCGGGACCACTACACCTGCCAGTATTGCGCCCGGCTGGTCTCGGACCTCAAGGTGCGCGAGTGCCTCACGCGCGACCATGTGATCCCCCAGTCACGCGGCGGCGACAACGCCTGGACCAACGTCGTCACCGCCTGTTCGGCGTGCAACACCCGCAAGGGGAACCACCTGCCCAACGAGATCGGGATGCACCCGCTCCACCCGCCAATGGAACCGCACTTCGTCCACCTGTCGTGGGCGATCCGCCGGCTCTCGGCGCCGCAACAGAAGTACATCAAGCTGTTCTACGGGGATGCTGCGCTGGCGGCAATCGGGCCGCGCTAGACTCCACTCACCGCCAGTGAAAATCGGGGCTCTGGCCCGTCAACGTCTGCGAAGGCAGGTTGATGTTCAACAGCACGCGATTGATCAGCCGCTGCAGGGCGCCCGGGTCGGCATCGCCGCGCTGAGTGGGTGAGGAGAACCGGTCGAGCTTGGCAATTTCATCGTCGGTCAGCGTCGACAGCTTCAGCGTGACGCGGTAATACCAGGTTCCCCGGCTCCGCGGGGCGAAATCTGCCAGCTCCCACGCCTTCCCGATCCCGACCGCCAGCTCATCGAGCGTCTTGAACTGCTGGGGCGGGATGTGCTCGCCGGCCGCTTCGGTGGTGACCTCATAGACGCCGAGAATCGAATTTCGTTGGATCATTTCCTTCCACTCGACCTTCTCGCCCGCCTTGCCGCCGAGGCCAAGGAATCCGCTGCCGCGCTGCCAGAGCTGGAGGGTCCATTCCAGGCGAACGGGATACGAATTGCTGACCGCATCCCGCCACGAGGGGTCGTCGAGCAGCGACATGACGCGAACCCGCGCGTGCGGGCCGGCGATGGGGTCAGGATAGAGCCGGGCATAGACGCTTGCCTCGGTCTGTGCCGCGACCGGGGTGACGGCGAGCAACGCCAGCAGGAACGGGAGCAGGAAACGTCGCACGGGAGTGATCAGAACCGCGGGCGGAGCCGGAGGGTCAGCCGGACCGGGCCGGCACCGACCAGCGACTTGGCCAGATAGAGCGCTACCCAGCGATTGTCGAGGCCGACGCCGACATCGGATTGCCACTCGGAAATCTTCTGGATCCGATGGTTCGGCACTCGGCCGGCGCTGTCGCCGCTCAGCCACGCCGAGCCGGTGTTGCCAAAGAGCACCAGGGCGGGATGGTTGAGGCCCAAGGTATATCGGCCGACTCGCATCGAGAGGTTGACGTTGAGTTCCCGGTGGTACTCCGCCTGAATGGCCATCTGGCGGTCGCATAGCGCCGGGTTGGCGGGATCGGGCGTGCGACGCCGTTCGCAGTTCCCGTCGCGGAAGAGGTAGCCGGGGAGCACATCGCCGCCACCCATCGAGAGGCGATCCTGCGTGAGGAGCGGATCGCCACCCAGCCAGCCACGGGCGAGGAATCGCAGATGCAGCGAGGCCGTCGGTCCGAGCTGGAGATAGCGGCGGACATCCAGCTCGACCGCATCGGAGGCGTAGTCGGTGAACGGCAGCTGCGATCGAATCGAAGTCGGCAGCGAAAGCGGCGAGAGGTCGCTGCTGGTGACCCGCCGCAGCGTTGCGCGCAACCACCATCCTGCCGACGTGCGCAAGGAATCATCACGCGTGTCCATCTCGACGCCGAGGGCCAGTCGCCGGAACTTGCCATCGTCGGTCAGCGGATTGGGGCGCCACGCTTCGTCGTTACGCAACACCGAAAATGGATCGGCGGCGTGCTCGGACCGCTCGCGATCGTTGTCGAAGGTGCCGTGCACCGTGAGCTGCTTGCTGGGCTTCCAGTCGGCAAAGAGCCCCCAGCCACGGCGGGCGTACCAGTCGCGGAAGTCCTCGTGGAACACCAACGTCGAGATGGCGGACTCGAGCGGCGTGAACGTCTGGCTGGCCATGGGGGCGACCAGCTGCCGCGCCGCGAACCCGACGGTGAGCGGCACCTTCACCCCGGTCCGGGTAGTGCTCAGCTGGCCGCTCCAGCCAAGGGCTGGTCGCGTCCCGCTCGGGTCACTGGAGGTGCGGAGAATCCCGGCGAAGTCGAGCTTGACCGTGGTGTGTTCGTCGCGCTGCCAGGCGAAGCGGGGCGTGATCCGGAGGGGCAGTCCCTCGACGCGATTGTAGGTGCCAAAGCCGGCGTCGAGGGTGGCGACCACGGGTCCCAGCTGGATCGAGACATTGCTCGACGCCAGTTCAGCGAGGGAGCGACTGCGCGCGCGGATCACCAGGGTGTTGTCGGCGGTGCGAGCGACCGGGGCAACTTCCTGGTACCAGATCCGCTTCCCACCAATCTCTGCCCCGTCCTCGACAATCAGCCGTCCGCCGAGGAGGGTGAGCGCACCGGTAATCCGGCCCGTCGAGGCGACCAGCAGGTCGCCGTTGATGATGACCACATCGCCATCCACCTGGCCGTCGAGGCGAATTCGGCCGCCATTGCCCAGCAGCGGGCCGGTCAGGTGTGTCCCGGCCGGGAAGGTCGCATCGCCATAGAGCTTGATGGCGCCTGGCCGATTGAAGCTCGTCACCGCGGTGTTCAGCACGCTGTCGGGAATGGTCCGGGCGGGCGTGGTGTCTCGGTGCGCGCTGCCGATGTGGAGTCGCCGGGCGCCGCCCGTGTCGACCTGCGCGCCGACCAGCGACGGGGCGGTGGCGCCGAGCAGGACCGCCAGGATCAGCCGCGGTTGCAGGGTCATTCGCTGCCTCCCCGGATGCCGAGCCGCCGCATCCGCCGGTAGAGGTTGCCGCGATCGGTCTTCAACAGGCGGGCGGCTTCGGCAATGTTGTGCTGGGCGCCCGCCATCGCGCCGGTGATCAACTCGCGCTCGAAATCGTCGAGACGGTCCGTGAGTCCCTTGCCATTGTCGACGAACGCGGACTTGGTGCCGTTCCCGGCACTGCCGACCTGCGACGCGGGCGCCGGAATGCCCGACCGCGCCAGGACACGTGGCACCAGTTCGGCGGTCACTTCATCGCCACCAACGATCGAGAGCCGCTCGACGATGTTCGCCAGCTCGCGCACGTTGCCCGGCCAGCTGTAGCGCTGGAGCGCGGCAATGGCTTCGGCGCTGAAGTGCGGCGGATGGCGTGGCCGCAACCGCGCGGCGAGGTGCTCGACCAGTTCCGGGATGTCGACCAGCCGTTCGCGCACCGGCGGCACTTCGATCGGAAAGACGTTCAGGCGGAAGTAGAGATCCTCGCGGAACTCGCCGCGATCGACCGCCGTCTCGAGCCGGCGATTGGTGGCGGCAATCACCCGGATGTCGACCCGCTGGACCCGTTCGGCGCCGATCCGCTGGATCTCGCCGCTCTCGAGCACCCGGAGCAACTTGGCCTGGGCCTCGAGTCGCAGGTCGCCGATCTCATCGAGAAAGAGCGTTCCGGTGTCGGCGAGTTCGAAGCGGCCGATCCGCCGGTCAGTGGCACCGGTGAAGGAGCCGCGTTCGTGGCCGAACATCTCGCTCTCGACCAGGTCGCGCGGGATCGCGGCACAGTTGACCGAGATGAACGGCTTCCGGGCGCGCGGCGAGAATCGGTGAATGGCATTGGCGACCAGCTCCTTGCCGCTGCCTGATTCGCCGAGGATGAGCACGCGCGCCTCGGTCTGGGCGACCTGGTTGATCAATTGCCGCAGCCGCTCCATTGGCGCGCTCGACCCCACCAGCGTCGGCTGAGGGCCCAGGGCAGCGCGGAGGGCGCGATTCTCCGCCTGGGTGCGCACCAGCGTTTCGGCCGAGCGCAGGGCGACCAGCAGCGATTCAGGGGCG
>JANYAG010000359.1 GCA_025361465.1 Gemmatimonadota bacterium | reverse complement strand
GACGACGTTCTCCATTCCGAGATAACGCGGATCGACCTGCGGCTCGCCCCGATGGACATCTAGTCCAGCCCCCGCAAGGTGCCCGGAAAGGAGCGCTGCGATCAGGGCGTCATCATCAACGATGTCCCCGCGTGCCGAATTCAGGAGGAACGCGCCCGGCTTCATCTGAGCCAGCCTCAGTCCACTCATCATGCGTCGCGTCTCCGGTGTGCTCGGACAGTGGAGCGAGACGATGTCCGACTCGGCCAGCAATTCGTCGAGGGTCGCCCGTGGCTCGGCACCGACGGCCGCGAGCTCAACCGGTGACGGAGGTGCCGGATCGTAGCAGAGGATTCGCATCCCGAAGCCGTGGTGCGCCCGCCGCGCCACCGCGCGCGCGATCCGTCCCATCCCGACGAGGCCGAGCGTCCGACCAGCAACGCGGTGTCCGAGCAGATGGGTCGGCCGCCACCCGGTCCAGCGACCGCTGCGGAGTTCGCGCTCGCCCTCTCCGAGACGACGAAGGGTCATGAGGAGCAGCGCCAGGACGAGATCCGCCGTGCATTCGGTGAGGACATCGGGCGTATTGGTGACCGCAATCTCATGGGCCTCTGCGGCACGGAGGTCAATGTTGTCGACGCCGACCCCGAAATTCGCGATGATCCGGGCGCGGATCGGATACGCAGCCAGAACTTCCGCAGTGAAACGGTCCGTGACGGTTGAGAGTACACCATCAAAATCCGACAGCGCACGCTGCAACTCACCCGCCCCGAATTGATGGTCATCGTTCGACAACAGGGCGTCGAAGCGTTCTTCGACCGCGGCTTCGACCACCGGTGGCAGCCGGCGGGTGACCAGGATCCGCGGCTTCACCGACATGGTGGCGCACCCGGCTGCCGGGACGGCGCCTTCTGATCGAGAACTGCAATCGCCGGCATCTTGCCTCAGGGAATGGGGACGTGAGACTAATATTGGCGGGTTCTTCCTCCGGAGTCACCGTGTCCCTGTCCCCGAGCCCGGGCCAAGCCGTGTTGCGGCACTGCTACGCGGCGGCCCTCAACGCCGTCGAGCCGAGCCGGGCGATGGCCCGGGCCCTCTCCGAATTGGTCCCCTCCTCGCATCCGATCTTCCTGATCTGCGCCGGGAAAGCAGCCTGCGGCATGGCAAAGGGCCTGGTCACCTGGCTTGCCCACCATGCGCGTGAGCCGGCGGGCGGTATGATCGTCTCCCCGGAAGCGTGTCGCGCCCCGCATCCCGCCCTGACCCTGATGCTCGGTGACCATCCCCTGCCCGGAGCGCGGTCCCGGGCCGCCAGCGACTCGCTCGGGGCATGGTTGAACGAAATCCCCTTCGCGGCCGAGGTGCATGTGGCAATCTCAGGCGGGGCCACGGCGTTGCTTGCCGGACCGCTGCCCGGATTGTCGATGGCCGACATGACGCGCACCTTCGAGTTGCTGCTCTCCTCCGGCCTCGACATCGAGCAGAGCAATGCGATTCGCAAGCGTGTCGCACGATGGACCGCCGGAAGACTCGCGCTGGCCTTGCACCCCCGGCCAATCGTCAACTGGCTGCTCTCCGATGTTCCCGGCGATGATCCCAGCGTGATCGCCTCGGGGCCCTGCGTCGGCGATCGCTGGTCGTCGCGCGACGTCTTGTCGCTCTGCCGCTCGGCCAGGCTCCTGGAGCAACTCCCCTCCGCAGTGATCGCGGCGCTCGAATTCGAAACGCCGAAGCCGTGCGATGCTGCAGCGAATGCCGAGCGCACCGCGATCATCGCCAGCAATCAGGTCGCGATGGACGCCGCCCGAAACTGTGCCATCGCCCTGGGTTGCCACGCCAAGGCGATGGCAAAGCCGCTCACCGGAGCCGCCGGGAAGGCCGGACGCGAGATTGCGCAGGCGCTCCTGCAGGTCCGCGGCAGCCGATTCGGCATCGACGACACCCTTGGCGAAGCCGGCCGGGCGCGGGTTTTCGTCTATGGGGGAGAGACAACGGTTGCGCTCAAACAGGCGACTGGCCGAGGTGGGCGAAACCAGGAGCTCGCGCTCGCAGCAGCCCAAGTCCTGGCCGGCCGGGGCGTGGGGGTGGCCATCCTCTCAGCCGGTACCGATGGGCGCGATGGTCCCACCGACGCGGCCGGAGCGATTGTGGACCAGGTGACGTGGTCCGCCATCCAGGGCGCAGGCATCGACCCGCTGCGGGCGCTGGAGCATCACGACAGCTATCGCGCCCTTGATGCGGCCGGTGCGCTGCTTCGCACCGGCATGAGTGGCACCAATGTGATGGACCTGGTGCTGGCGATCCACCAGCCCGGCGTCTAGTGGGAGTCTGCGCGCGACATCGGGTGGCGACCTAATACCACGCTCAGGTCAACGAGACGGGTGCGATCGGCACGATCAACAATCTCCGCATCACCGATCGCCGCGAGGACCAGTCCGACTCCCGTGGTGTCACCCCGCCGGACGTAGATGAGGTTCCGCTCACGCTTGGCGAGGACGGTATCGGCGAGGCTGCCGAAATACACGACGTCAAGGCCTTGTCCCCGCAACCGCACCGTGGCGGTACGGGCCACGCCGACCTGCTTGCCTGGGTTGAGGACTTCGACGGTGACGCGTCGCGCCTCACTCGGCTGCGCCGAATCCTTCGCCTTTGCGGCAACCATCGACCCCCGGCCGCCGCATCCAAGCACTCCGACCAGCGCAAGCAGCGCGCCCCGGGGCGAGCACATCAGCTGCACACCACCCGGCGGAACGCGATGCTCTCCGGAGGCAACGTCCAGCCCTGCTTTTCGGCGTACGCCAACCGCTTCGTCACCACCTCGCGAAGCACCTGGGCCGGGGCATCACAGAAGGTCCGCGCGAGCGCGGCACGCTCCGTCCGGTCGAACGGGCGCCCGGGCTCGAGAAAATCAGCGCAATACAGGGCACGGCCCGTCGGCCCCCACGCCGCCCAGCCAACGGAATGCCATCGCACCGCACTGAGCACATCGGCATCGCGTTCCCCTTCAAGCTCTGCGCGCGCTGCTGCCGCGGGGCCATGCCGCAGCTCGACCGGCCCCTCGATGAATGGTGCCCAGCGGCGCATCTCGCTCTCCGGTGCATCTCGAAGTGAATCGTGGAGGTAGACCGCCCGCATCCAGCGATCCCGTTCGCCGCGATCGAGACCGAGCGTCGTCGCCCATTCCCGCAGCAGCGTCGCCACGCGTTCCACATGGGCGCGCCGCTCGGGCGTCACGATGGCCCAGCACGGGAGCGCATCCACGTCAGGCGCCTCGGCGGCCGAGGAGGACGTTGTCGATCAATCGGGTCGACCCGACGCGGGCGGCGACCGCGATGATCGATCCAGGTTCGGCCCGGTCCACCGGCAACATGCGCATGCCATCCACCACCGCCACGTAGTCGGTGACCACACCGCTGGTGCCGGCCAGAACGGCCAGGGCGACGTCGCGCAGCGTGGCTGCGGTGCGTTCGCCTGCCTCCCATCGTGTGACGGCTGCCTGCAACGCCCGGGACAGCGCGAGGGCGGCATGACGGTCGGCCGCATTGAGATAGACATTCCGGGAACTGAGTGCCAGGCCATCGGCCTCCCGCACCGTTGGCACCACCGCAAGCTCGATCGGAAAGTCCAGCTGGGCAATCAAATGTCGCACCAGGGTGACCTGCTGGATGTCCTTCTGCCCGAAGCACGCGACATCCGGCTGGACGATATTGAACAGCTTCGCGACCACAGTGAGGACACCTTCGAAGTGCCCGGGACGGGCGGCACCTTCCCAGCGTGAGGCGGTCTCGCCCGCCACGATGCGTATCTCGCCGCCCGCGCGATACATCTCCTCGACCGTTGGGGCGAAGAGGACGTCGACGCCGCGAGCTTCAGCACGTGCGCGGTCGGCTTCGAGATGGCGGGGGTATTTCTCGAAGTCCTCACCCGGTCGGAACTGCAACGGATTGACGAACAGGCTCATCACCACCACATCGGCGCGCAACCGCGCATCGTCCACCAGCGTGAGGTGGCCCTCGTGCAGGGCCCCCATGGTCGGCACCAAGGCGATGCGCCGAGCCTGGTGCCGCTCGCGGCCCAGCACGGCGCGAAGCTCCGCAATCGTCGTGACGTGCTGCATCGCTCAGTCGAAGCTGTGAACGTCGTCGGGGTACCGACCGGCCCGCACATCGGCGGCGAAAGCGGTCACGGCGCTGCGCACTACCCCGGCCAGATCGGCGTACCGCTTGAGAAACTTCGGGGCGAAGCCCTCGTTAAGTCCCAGCATGTCATGCAGGACGAGCACCTGTCCGTCACAGCCACTGCCTGCCCCGATGCCGATCGTCGGGATACGGAGTGATGCGCTGATCTTCGCGGCGAGCGCACGGGGCACCAGCTCAAGGACCACCGAGCTCGCCCCCGCTGCCTCGAGCGCCAGGGCATCGGCACACAGCTGCTCCGCCACGGCATCCTCGCGCCCCTGGACGCGATACCCCCCGATGGTGTTGACGGATTGCGGGGTCAGACCGAGGTGCCCCATCACCGGAATCCCGCGCTCGACGAGCGCACGCACCGTCGGCACCATCGCCGCACCGCCCTCGAGCTTCACGGCGTCACACTCCGTCACGGCCATGACCCGCCCGGCGTTCCGGATGGCGTCCTCGATGCTCACCTGGTAACTGAGGAATGGCAGGTCCACCACGAGGAGCGGGTAGGTCGCACCCCGCCGCACGCTGGCGGCGTGGTAAATCATCTGGTCGAGCGTGGCGCTCAAGGTGGAGCGTCGCCCGGCCAGCACCTGGTTGAGCGAATCGCCCACGAGCAGGATGTCCACGTCGCCGCCATCCAGGAGACGGGCGAACAAGGCATCGTAGCAGGTCAGCACCACGAGCTTCTCGCCTGCGGCTTTTCGGGTCGCGAGGTCGGGCATGCTCAGCGAGGGGTCAGCCATACGCCTCCATTCGGGCAATCTCGGACGCCCAGAACGGGCGGTCGCGGAGCCCTGGGTGCGGCAGCACCAGATCGGGCAGGTCGCACATCACATTGCCATACATCACGACGTCAAGGTCCAGCGTGCGGGAACACCATTTCGAAGAACGCCGCCGCCCGGCGACTCGTTCGATATCATGGCAGACGGCCAGGAGGCTGGGTGCCGCGAGTCCGGTGTGCACGCGCACCATCTGGTTGAGGTACGCCGGCTGCTCGAGGCCACCGAGTGGCGGCGTCTCATCGACCTCCGACACGGCCTTGATCGTAATGCCGTTGTGCTCGCCCAGCTGCTCCCGCGCGAAGGCAAGGTAGCCTGCCCGGTCCCCCAGGTTGCTGCCCAGGGCGATGTACGCCGTGACCAGGTCGCTCATGCCGAATCCAGCGCCGCGCGAAGGCCGCCCAGGAATCTGCCGGCGGCGGCCACTCCGTGGCGGCCCAGGACCTCGACCAGGGCGCTGCCAACGACCACTCCGTCGGCCAGCCGCGCCACTGCGATTGCTTGCGTCGGCGTCGAAATCCCGAACCCGACCGCGATCGGAAGTGAGGTCGCCACACGGACCCGCTCGATGGACGGCCCCAGGTCGGTGGCCAACTCGGCCGACACTCCGGTCACACCAAGCCGTGCGACCAGGTAGACAAATCCCTGCGCTCGGTCAACGGCCTGGGCAATTCGCGCCTTTCTCGAGGTTGGTGCCACCATCCGGATCAAATCGAGCGGTGAGCAATGGACAATCTCCTCGAGGGCGACGTCCGCACCAGCAGGCAGATCCGTCAGGAGGAGGCCCGCCACACCGACGTCGGCCGCATCCCGGAGGAGCCGGTCCACGCCGTACTGCAGCACCGGATTGAGATAGGAAAACAACACGACGGGACGATTCAGGTTCGCGCTGCCGATGAGCTCCAGCGTGCCGGCCACGGTCATGCCGTTCTCAAGGGCGCGATAGGTCGAACGTTGAATGGTGGGTCCGTCGGCGAGCGGATCGCTGAAGGGCACGCCGACTTCGAGGATGTCGCTGGTCTCGGCGGCAACCTGAAGGGCATCCTTGGACTCACGGATCGTCGGGAATCCGGCCGTCAGGAACGGCACGAGGCCGCACCGCCCTGCGGAGCGAAGCGTGGCCCAGGTGCGGTCCAACGCCGACTCAGATGAAGTAGTCGCCAACGACGAGACCATAGCGATCAGGGGAAGTAACCTTGACGATGCTCCTCGGATAGGATCCGTCCGACGAAGGGATGGAGAGGTCCGTTAGCTGGCCGGGCGCCGGGATCCTGCCGCCCGTCGCATCGATGGCGATCCGGACGACCGGGCGATTCAATTGCTCGGGATCCGGGCTCGGCCCGGCCACGATGGCTACCTCGAAGGTATCGAGAATGACGCAGGTCCCCACCGGATAGATGCCCAGCAGGTTGATGAGCGCCTTCACCAGGGTCGGGTCGAAGCCCCGTCCGCGCTTGATCCACATCTCCCTGAGCACTTCCTCCGCTTCGCACGGCTCGTTCTGGTACGACCGTCGGGTTGTCGCGGCATCATAGCCATCGGCGATCGCGACCAGCCGCGTAAAGATCCCCGGCCGGCGCGGGCGGATCGGGCGCGGGTACCCACTCAGGTCAATCTTCATGTGGTGCTCGTGGGCGCACAGAATCGCCCGGTACGGCAGCTCCTCGCCCTCACGCATCCGGAACAGCGTCAGGGTGCCGAGCCAGGGATGCGCCTGCATTCTGCGCCACTCGATCTCATCCAGCACGCCTTCCTTGTTCAGCAACCCGGATTCCAGCCGCGCCTTCCCGATGTCGTGCATCAAGGCCGCAAGCCCGAGATCGTACAGCTGCAACCGGTCGAAATTGAGGCGCTTGCCGAGGGCGACCGAGAAGATGCAGACGTTTACCGAATGGGTGAAGGTGTACTCGTCGAAGTCGCGAATGGTCGTCAGGCCGGTAAGCGACAGCTCGTTCTCCATCACCTGATCGACAATCAGCTGGATGGCGCGCTTGAGTCGGCGGGTATTCGGGGTGCGCCCGATCCGCACGCCCTGCATCACGTCGCGGGCCGCCGCCACACCATGCGAATACGTTCGCTTGGCACGCTCCAGGGACTCATCCCCGTCGCCACCGTCGCCGCCACCGCCACCACCCTCCCCGGCGGCATCGACCTCAAGGCGCACCACGTCGGACTTCTGCATCCGCTGGCGGAGCTTCTCGAGACGTTCCTCCGGTTCCCCGCCGGGAGGCAGTTCACCCAGCGCCGAGAGAAATGCCTGCCACTCACGCCGGGTCACTCCATCTTCGATGCGGAGCTTTCCGATCCCCGCCCCTTTCATCAGCGACACAAATCCACTGAACGCCGCGAAGTTGTCGAGCCCGAGGCGCAGTCGCGTCTTGTTGAGGAAGATGAAATCCCCCGACAGGCTCACCTCGACGACGCCCTCGAGTCGGCAGAGCGCCACGGCATGGCCGAGCAGGTCGTCCAGTGCTCGCTGGACGGTGGTGTTCTCCACCGGGTAGAGCTTGAGCGACCGCTGGGTGCTGTGGATGGCGATCAGCAGGGCGCGGCCGGCCTGCCGGAGGAGCAGATCGTCGGGAGTTGCCGGGGCGGGAGCGGTCATGGGCCCCAATCCCGGAGGATCGAGTTCGCCGCGCTGCGCACCACCGGCTCCTTATCGGCGGTGAACTTGTCCGCCAACAGGCGGGCGTCGAACGTGCGAATCTTCCCGAGGGCGAACAGCGCACAGGCTCGGACTTCCGGCGTTTCCTTGCGCCGGAACAAGCCACGCGGCTCGAGCAGTTCGGCCAGCTTGGGAATGCCTGCGGCACCCGCGAGTTGCCCGTACGCTTCGAACAAGGTGCGTCGTTCACTCCGCTCCCATTCCTGCTCCGTGCCAGTAAAGAGCAGCGCTTCGAGTTGTGGCAGGAGTCCCTTGGAGCCTCCGCGTTCCATGAGAATCGTCAACGCGGCCTGTCGCACCGTCCGATCCGGATCGTGAAGCGCCGTCTCAATCGCCGTGATTGACGTGGGTGTCCCGAACACTCCGAGCGCACGCACGGCCGCCAATCGGGTTGAAGCAAGACCGGATTCCAGGTGGCTGACCACCGAAGGGACCAATTGCGGAAGACCGAGGCGTACGGCCATCGCGATGGCAGGCTCGATCGTCTCGGCCGCACCGCTTTCGAGCAGAGTGGCGAGAATCCGCGGCTGAGCCCGCACCAAGGCCTCAACGCCCGGCTCGAGCGCCCGCCGCACGGCCGGGTCGATTGTGCGACCGAGGTGGGTGAGCACCAGCGGAAGGGCCGACGGCTTCAATTCGCGCAGCACCTCGCCAATGTCTTCTTCCGGCGGGCGCGTCACCGGATCTTCGAGCACCCGGAACAGTTGCTCGAGGATATCCGGCTGCGACAGTCGCTCCTCGAACGAGAGGATCCCCTCCTGCAGCCCGGCGTCGAGCTCTTCGGCGCGCGAAGCGATGAGCCGGAGTTCGCGCAGGACATGGGCGACGGCGCGAAATCCCCCGGTCGCGAGCTGGGCGGGCAGAATCAATTCGAACAGATCCAGGACCTCGCGACGGACAGCGGTCTCGCGCTGCGCCTCGAGAATATCGAGGAGGGCGTCGAGCGCCGACCCGCGGATATCCCGCGAATACTCTTCGACGAGTTCGCTCTGGATCATCCGGATCTCGGAGTCGTCCAGGAAATAGGGCGTGGCGTCATAATCCGCCATGTCGACGAGGCCTGCCGGCGCGCCACCGTCGTAGGACGGGCTCGTCGGTGCACCCCGCGCAGCCTCGACTTCCTCCCGCGCCGACCCAAGCGCATTCCCGCCGCCGCGCTGCGGCGAGTCCTGGAGGAACCCGAGGCCGTCGCCCATGACCTCGATGAAGGTGTAGGAAATCAGCACGAACTCCTGTTCCCACAGCAGCGTCAGCAGATCATCCGGTGCATCGACCGGCAGCATTCGCACCGAATTGAGGACGGCGAGAAACCGGGCGACCTCCTCCGACTCGACGCCCGGCAAGAGCGTCAGGCGGCGCAAGCCGTCCTTGTACAGCTGCCAGGCGAGCCCTTCAGTCTGGGGCGATTGCCGGTAGACCACCGCATCTTCCCAGAGGATTTCGGATTCCTGGATATCCAGCACCAGTCGACCGGTGACGCCCCAGACCGGATAGAATGCCTCGGTGACCTGCTCGAGGCCGCGACGATACATCGGGTTGTTGGGGAGGTACATCTGGAGTGCGCGTTGCCCCTTCATCAGGGAACGCAGCAACTCCTCGACAACCTTCACGTCGTCTTCCTTCACCACCGGGGTGTTCGGGGCATGCGGGGCCGTCATGTGGACGGCCCAAGCAGCGACGCGACGTGGGCGACGTCCTTGTCTCCGCGTCCGCTCACGCAAAGCAAGACCGGCGCGGCGTCCACGCTCCAACGCCCCTTCGACTTGATAATCCACGCGATGGCATGCGCGGTTTCCAGCGCCGGAATGATGCCTTCCAACTCCGAGAATCGCCGAAACGCCTCCAGCGCCTCGTGATCATCCACGGCATGGTACTCCACCCGGCCGCGGTCCCTGAGCCAGCTGTGCTCGGGGCCGACGCCGGGGTAATCCAGTCCCGCGGAAACGGAATGCGCTGGCGCGACCTGCCCGTCGCCATCCTGCAGGAGATACGACAGCGACCCGTGCAGCACGCCGGGCCGCCCGGCCGTAAGGGTCGCACTGTGCCGCGACGTTCCAATCCCCTCGCCGGCCGCCTCGACCCCGACCAGCCCCACCGAGGCATCGGGCAGAAAGGCGGCGAAGATGCCGATGGCGTTCGAGCCACCACCCACGCATGCCACGACCGTTTCGGGCAGGCTTCCCACGCGCTCCAGCACCTGGGTGCGTGCCTCCTGCCCGATCACTGACTGGAAATCCCGCACCATCCTCGGGTAGGGATCCGGCCCGACCACCGACCCAATGATGTAGTGCGTGGTCGCGACATTGGTCACCCAGTCTCGGAGCGCTTCGTTCGTGGCATCCTTGAGGGTCCGGGTTCCGGATTCGACCGGCACGACCGTCGCCCCGAGCAACTGCATCCGGTAGACGTTCAGGGCCTGGCGTTCGACGTCGAGCGCCCCCATGTAGACGACGCACTCCAGTCCGAATCGGGCGCAGATGGTGGCTGTCGCCACCCCGTGCTGTCCCGCCCCGGTTTCGGCGATGATGCGCCGCTTCCCCATGCGGCGTGCCAGCAGCGCCTGGCCAATCGTGTTGTTGATCTTGTGGGCGCCGGTGTGGTTGAGATCTTCGCGCTTCAGCAGGACGCGGACGCCGACCAGGGCGCTCAACCGCGGGGCCTCGCTCAGCGGCGAGGGCCGCCCGACAAAGTCGCGCAACAACTGGTGGTATTCGTCCCAGAATCCGGTGTCGCCACGCATCGAGTCATATAGCGATGCCAGATCGTCGAGCGCGGCGATCAGCGTCTCGGGGACGTACCGTCCGCCGTAGGGGCCGAACCGCCCGGCTGTGCTTGTTTCAGGGACGAGCGTGTGGGTCACGGACCTGCTCCAGGAAACGAATCAGTTGCGCCGGATCCTTGACCCCCGGCGCGATTTCGATGCCGGAACTTACATCGACCGCATCAGGCTCGACGACCCGGATCGCTTCGGCGACTGCGCCGGCGGTCAATCCCCCGGCCAACGCGAATCGAACTCCGCGGACGGCCCGACGCGCCTCGAGCGCCAGCTGCGGATCCAGGACGATCCCCTTTCCGCCCCTGCCGTCGACATGCCGGGGCTCGACCAGCAGGACGTCCGCGTGAGCGAGGCACCCCTCGATCTGGCTTTCCGTCGGGCGACCGGGCAGCAGGGACACCACACGCCAGACCTCCAAGCCGCTCTCTTGAAGCCGACGGGCCGATTCATCGCGATAATCGCCATGCAGCTGCGCCCCTCGCAGGCCAACCGCCTTAGAGATCTGGAGGATCGTCGCCACGTCCTGCGATCGGTAGACCCCGATCACCGGAACGGCTCCGGCGGCGGCCACAATTTCCCTGGCCCGCGCCTGCGACACCTGCCGCGGACCGCCCGCGAAGATGACACCCAGCCGCCAGGCGCCATGAGTGGCGGCAAGGGCTGCATCAGCCGGCCGTGTCAGGCCGCAGATCTTGGCGTCAACGCCCATGGCGCACGATTCCGGCGAGGGCCGCGACGGCTGCCTCCGGATGCTGGGCCGAGGCCAGCGCGGTACCAATCAGCACCGCATCGGCCCCCGCCTCCGCCGCTGTCACGACATTCGCCACGGTCGCCATCCCGCTTTCGGCCACCGCCAGTCGGTCCGGTGGGATGCGGCCGAGAAGCTCCCAGGCGGCAGGAATGTCAATGATGAAGGTGTCGAGATTGCGCGCGTTGACGCCAACGATTCCCGCCCCGATCGCGAGGGCGCGATCGAGTTCGTGCGCGTTGTGCGTTTCGACGAGGGCCGCCAGGCCGAGATCTGATGCGAACGTCGCGAGCCGACGCAACGCCAGATCGTCGAGCGCGCGCACAATCAACAGCACGGCCGAGGCACCACTCGCCCGAGCCTGCAGCAGCTGCACCTCGTCGAGAATGAAGTCCTTCTGGAGCACCGGACAGGTGATAGTCGCAACCACACCCTCCAGGTCCGCGATGGCGCCTCCGAAATACTTCCCTTCCGTCAGCACCGAAACCGCCGCTGCTCCGCCACGTTGGTAGGCACGGCAGAGCGTCGACGGGTCGACTGCCTCGTTGATGGCCCCGATCGATGGCGAGCGCCGCTTGACCTCAGCGATGACGCCAACCTCGGCGCCCCGGAGGGCGTCGGCGAAGTCGGGTGGCGCGGCCCGCTGGAGGGCGGCGGCTTCCAGCTGCCGCGACCGGCGCCGAAGGCCGGGGAGGGTCGCCCTGGCAGCCGCCAGGATCTCTTCAAGTTGGGGCATCTTGCAGTTCGGTTTCCCTTCGGGTAGCTTCTGTTCGGTGTCTCTTCGCCATCAACCCGGGAGCTGGGCGTGACTCTGACCCGCAAGCAGCGCGAGATCCTGGACTACCTCGCGGCCGCCATCGAACGCAACGGCTACGCCCCGAGCTTCGAGGAAATCGCTGAGCAGTTCGGATACCAGTCACTTGCCACCGTGCATGAACATCTCAGTAATCTGGAGCGAAAGGGATACATTCGCCGCGGATACAACGAGAGCCGCGCCATCGAAGTGCTGCCACCGCGCGGCCAGACGGGGGCGACTGAAATCCCCCTGCTGGGCGCCGTCGCCGCCGGCATGCCGATTGAATCGATGATGACCGGCGAAGTCGTCTCGGTGCCCGACCAGATGCTTCCCCGCCGTGGCCCCAACTACGCACTGCGCGTCCGGGGCGAATCGATGATCGACGAGCAGATCCGCGACGGCGATCTCGTCGTAGTGCACGGCAGGGACAGCGCCGACAATGGCGAAATGGTAATCGCCCTCGTCAGCGGAAACGAAGCCACGGTCAAGCGCTTCTACCGCGAGCCCGGTGGCTGGATCAGGCTTCAGCCGGCCAACCCGACGATGCGCCCCCTCCGCTACCAGGAAAGTGACGTCTTGATTCAGGGCGTCGTCGTCGGCGTCATCAGGCGGTACTAGCCTCGACCAGCGCCTTGAGCCGGGCGAGGGCCGCACCGCCATGCAGCGATTGCCGCGCCTGTGACACGGCCTCCTCCAGCGAATCACACGCACCACCGACATAGACGGCTGCTGCGGCATTGAGGAGGACGGCAGCCCTGAGCGAGGCAGGCGCTGCGGCCGGCTCGGCGAGAAGTGCCCGGATCCGCTCGGCGTTCTCGGCAGGCTCCCCGCCCTCGAGCCCGTCCAGTGTGGTGGTGTGGAGCCCGAGGGCCATCGGGTCAACTCGCCATTCGGTCACTGCACCGTCCCGCACTTCCCAAACCATTGTCCCACCCACTGGCGAAATCTCATCGATGCCGATCTCACCATGCACGACCAGGGCGTGGGTCGCACCGAGACGGAGCAGCGAGCCTGCCATCGTCTGTGCATGGGCGAGGTTGGCGATTCCGACGACCTGGCGCCCGGCCCAGGCGGGATTGGCCAAGGGGCCCGCGAGGTTCATCAGCGTCGCGACGCCGAGTTCCCGCCGGACTTCGGCAACATATCGCATCGCTGGATGGAAGTTCGGCGCAAACAGGAAGACGAGGCCGATGTCGGCGAGGATCTTGCTCGCCCGGTCGGCAGTCACGTGGATGCCAACCCCGAGTGCCTCAAGCACGTCGGCCGAACCGGATCGGGACGTGAAACTGCGATTTCCGTGTTTCGCGATGGGAACGCCCGCGCCGGCGGCGACGAACGCCGCAGCGGTCGAGACATTGTTGGTGCGGACCGTACCACCGCCGGTGCCGCAGGTG
>JANYAG010000136.1 GCA_025361465.1 Gemmatimonadota bacterium | reverse complement strand
AACGCGCGGGCAATCGCGAGTTGCTGCTTCATGCCCCGGCTCCAGCCCGCCACCACCTCGTGCCGCCGGTCCCAGAGATCCAGCCGGGTCAACAGTTCGCAAGTCCTTTCCCGCCGGTCGGCCGCCGGAAGACCCCAGATCCTGCCGTAGAAGTCGAGATTGTCGATCGCACTCAACCGCTCATACAGCCCATTGTGCTCGAGCAAGGCGCCGCTCAGCTGCCGAATCGCTGCCGCATTGGTCCGCGTGTCGCAGCCCAGCACCTCGGCACTTCCTCGATCCGGTTCCAGCAGACCCAGGAGGAGTCGAATGGCCGTGGTCTTCCCGGACCCATTCGGTCCGAGAAATCCGAAGATGATTCCACCGGGAACCTCGAGCGTCACATCGTCGAGGGCCCGGACGGTGCCGAAATCACGACCAAGACCAATCGTGCGAATGGCCAGCGGTGTCATGCCACCTCCAGATTCGGGATCATTGCGTCAGACTCCCTGACGCGGCAGCCAGAAGGCCACGGTGGCGAGCAGAGCGGCAAGCACCAGGGTGACCACCAGCTGAACCACCCAGCGCCGATAGAGCACGCGATGGAATCCCTGATACCCTGCATTCACGACCCCGCCGAGGGCGACGAGTGCGAGCAAGTCACCGGACGCTTCGCCAAAGGCGAAACTGCGGTAGGCGACGATGGCGAGCAGTCCAAACGAGAGGACGAGATACGACCACCGATAGCCGGCGTTCTCGACGCTCGTGGTGCGTTCGTCGCGTTCAATCGATGGTGCGGTCATGGAGTGTCTCCTTCGATGAAGAAGAGATCAGTGACGGCCTTTCCCAGCCGGTGGGCGATCACGAACGCCAGCAGTGCCGAGGGGCCGTACTGGCCATTCTCGATCGAGCTGATTGTCTGTCGGGTGACGCCAGCCATGGTGGCCAGCTGCTCCTGTGAGAGCCGGAGCTCAGCCCGCGCGACCCGCAATCGATTTCCCAGGCGAACAGTGGCCATGGTCTCTCTCCCGTTGCTGAACTGTACACCGTAGCAGACAATATGTCAAGTATACCAGACATTTTGTGAAGTATAACAGGCCGGGGCCCCTGTCCTGGGGGCCCCGGTCGTTCTGCCTGCTTGGCTAGTTCAGAATCAGAAGACCACCCAGCTCATCAGGTACAGGGTGTTGTTGTCCGTGGCATTGCGGCCGGAGCCGTCGTAGTTGGTCTTGCCGCCATTGAACTTGGTATAGAGGACGTACTGCAGCTCGAATCGCGTGTTGAGCCAGGGCAGCGCCGAGAGCTCGAAGATCATCCCGCTGCTGTTCGGGCTGCCGGTCGCGCTCCCGCCCACCGAGCCTGCGGGATAGCGCAGTGCGTCGGTCGTGCCGGTGGTCGAGAAGTAGCCGGCCGTGAGTCCCGTCCGCGCGGCGTTGTAATAGGAGGCGTTCACCCGGAAGGTATTGAGCGAGTTGTCGAGATTGGTTGCCGCGTCATTGGCGACATCGGCCTCGAGGTGCTGCTTTTCGCGGAGATAGATCGCATGCGCGGTGATGCCGCCCTTCCCCTCACCCACCGGCAGCTCGAACTGCGCATCAAGTCCCAGATCCGAGAAGCGGTTCCGGAGCCCCGTGACCCCGGTCGGAAAGACCGTGGTGCGCATCCCCATCACGCCGACCATCAAGTCCTGGCGGCCCATCTGCTGGTGCCAGAATGCGCGCCAGTACGGCGCCACCCCGCTGATTGTATTGGTGGATGTCGCATCCGGCAGCGGATTAGCGCCCTGGACGGCCGAACGGTAGACGCTGAACTCGCCATACAGGTGGTTGTCCCAAAAGGCATAGGTGCCGAGTCCGGCAACCCGCTGACCGAGCTGGCGGTCAAGGACGGCGGACGCGGCCGGCGAGGGGGCGGTGGATGAGGAAGCGTATGGGAAGCTCCAGGCCGGCACCGTGTTCGCAACGTCCTGGACCGTGGGGTTGTTGTTGAGCGAGGCGCCGTAGATCAACGACTTGCCACCCAGGGTTCCCTGATTGGCAAACCGGATGTCCATGTTGTCCATCCCGATCCCACCCGACGCCGGGTCGTAGGTGACCTGGAGGAAGGTGCCAAGGCGCGGCGTGATCGCCTCACCGAAGAAGAGCGAGAGTTGCTGGGGGAATTGCACGTTCCCGTTCTGCGTTCCCGGGACCGCCTTGCTCGTCTGCGTGAACGAGCTCATCACCATGGCCGATACCGGGGGAATCAGGTCAAGCTTCAGCGACGAGCGCTGGCCGCTGTCGCCGGCCCGCACCACCTGCAGCGCGGTCATCGTGTACCCATTCAGCTTGAACAGTCGGCCGAACTGGGTCAGATGCGGAAAGGCCGAATGACAGGCGGTGCAGGCCAGCCCGGTCTGCCGCGAGAAGGAGGGGATGTTCGCGTGAGCGGTCGCGCTCATCCCATGTTCCCTCACGTACCGGCGGGCGATGTCGTTGAGCCCATCCGCGTGGAGTGAAGGAACCAGGACGATCGCGGAAAGGGCGAGGACCAGCAGACGCATGAGCTGCTTCATGACGGACCTCCGCGACGGAACATGCCGCCGGGGAAAAGGGAGATTGCTGCGTCGCACTCAGCCGACATGTTTCGGCGTCGCACGCCATCCATAGATGAAGCCGACCAGCCCACCGTAGACGAGATGCCCGAGCAGGCTCCCGACCACGAGCGGCAGGTCACCACGGGAGAAGAACCCGGCGCCGACCAGCGGCATGAAGGTCAGCTGGGCGACGACGAAGACCGCGAAGCCGAAGGCAAGACCGCGCGCGAGCGGCGAGCCCGGCAGCAGATCCGCCGCCCAGCGGGCATAGGTCAATGCCAATCCGATGCCGACGACGACGTGAAGGGTCCAGCCGACCGCGGGCCAGATCGGGAGGTAGGCCGTCGCGACCGCAAGGAAGCTGCTCAGCATGCTGCCAACCGCCAGCGCGGGAAGGCCGAGATAGGGCTCCACCAGCCAGAGGGTGGTAACCGCTGCGGTGGCGATAAACCCAGCAAGGATTGCGCGGGTCGAATTCACGGAGGCCTCCTCCGCGTGGGGGCAGTGCCAGCAACGGCAATGGGTGGGGTGACTCGGCCGCTACCATTATCCGACTACATTACTCCCACTAGGGGCCCCCCGTCAACACGCCCCGGAGGTTCGAATGGCTGATCACTCGGCTCTTTCCTTCTCGTTCCTGCGTCGCCTGGTGGCGACCTCGCTGCTCGCCGCCGTCGTGCTCGCTCCGGGGCTAGCAGCGCAGCAGCCCGCCGACACCAACAAGGCCTTCCGTGACAGCGTCGCGGTGCGGCTGAAGTTGATCGAAGCCGGTCGCCACGTCTTTCATGGTGAAGGCACCTGCTTCGCCTGCCACGGGCCGAACCTCGAAGGGACGGCCATTGCCCCGACCCTCAGGGCGCACAAGTGGCGCAACGGCGATGGCAGCCTCGCGATGATCATGCGTATCGTCCGGACTGGCGTGCCCAACACCGCGATGATCAGTCATCCGGGCGGCATCAACGAAGACGAACTGTTGCAGGTGACGGCGTACGTCTGGGCCGTTTCCCGCGGGGTGGCCAAGCCGTAATACGGCAATGCGGATTCCTGAGTAATTTGCGGCACGCCCACCATTCTGGGCGAATCACCCGCCGCCAAGAGGATTACGCATGAAGCCCAGGTGGATCCCGACGCGTCGGCATCGAGTCGGTGCGCTCGCCCTCGTGATCGTCTCCGCCTCCCTGCTGATGATTTCCTTCGCCGGATGCGGCGGGTTGGACCTTCCGAAGACCCGCGCCGGTTTGCTGGTTTTGAGCCGCGTCGTGATCCCCGAACCGATCGTCACCCGGAACAAGCCCGATTCGGCGTCGATGGCCGCCTACCTCACGATCGCGAATGAAGGCGACCTCGCAGACACAATCCGGGCCGTCGAGTCGCCACTCGCCCGGGTGGGGACGCTGCATGGCTCGATGGAGCACGGCGGCATGATGGCCATGGAGGCGATGGTGCTGCCGCCGCACAGTGTCACCCGCATGGCCCCAGGCGGCACCCACTTCATGTTCGAGGGGCTCAGCCGGGCGTTCGTCGCGGGAGACCAGGTACCACTGGTGCTCGTGCTCGCCAGGGGCGGCCGAATTTCGGTGAACGCCCGGGTGGTCAGCTATACTCAGTTTGACGCCTTGCGTGGCGACAGCCTCAGCCCATGACCGTCAGGCGCTCCGCCGCTCGCCCGCCTCGACCGAACCAGGGAGGATCCCGGAAATGACCTGCGCCAGCCTGCGCCGCACTGCCGTCATGGCACTCACCCTCTCGACCGTTGCCTTGCTGCCGAAGTCAGCATCCGCCCAGATCGGTGGGCTCATCAAGAAGAAGATTGCCTCGGCGGCCGCTGGGCAGGAGCAGGCCGTTCGGCCCGCCGGCGAAAATGTCGCATTCGACAACATCATCCTCGAGTTGACCCCCGAGCGGCTCGGCAAGGTGATCGCCGGGAAGCAGGCGGGGAAGAAGAGCGCCACCGGCCCGAGCGGGGCGATTGCGCTCCGCGAGAAGAAGGACGCCCTGAGTGACCAGTTGAGCCAGTTGCGCGACAAGAACAGCAAGGTGTTCGACGCCTGGGACACCAAGAAAGACGCGATCAAGTCGTGCCGCGATTCCGTTCTGCACCTTGCCCAGAAGCGAATCGCCGAGAATTTCCAGGCGACGGCGCTGAGCGATCCCGACGTGATCCAGAAGATGACCGACCTTGGTGCCGCCATCCAGAAGGCGTACGCCCAGGGAGACACGGCGCAGGTGCGCAAGCTCACGATGCAGACAGCTGCCATGATGGAACCCACGCGCACAGACTCCCTCGCGGCGGACCGGAAGTGCGGCTCGCCCAAGGACGCTCCGGCGGTGGTCGCGCAGGCCACCTCGCTCCAGGACCAGATCGACCAGCTGAACGACCAGATTCGCAACGCCGAGGTAGCCGCCTCGAGGGCCGAGCAGGAAGGAAGCGGGCTGAACTCCAAGCAGCTGGCGATGGCGTGCGAGCGGATCGAGTACTACATGCAGCGGCTCGCCGCCAAATCGAGGCAGGCCGGATTCACGGCGGGGGAACTCGACGCACTGAAGCAGCGTGAGGCGGATCTCAAGGGATTGTGTTACTGAAGTTGCGCGAGTGGGGCTGCCTGGTGGCCTGCCTGAGCCTGTGGGGCTCGGGGGACCACTTCCCGCAATCAGGGGTGCTGCCGGCGTCGACGCTGAGGGTATGGAGCGGCGGACAGTGGGTTGAGTGGTGGAATTCCTCCGCGGCACCGGATCGGTGGAACGGTCCGCTGCCGGTGGTAGCGCGTGCGTTGCAGTGGCGCATGGCGGCACCCGGAGTTCAATGGACCGACATCCGGATCGCCGGTCGGGAAGAGGCGTGGCGCATTCGCGTCATTGTCGCGCGGATTGATCCGCGGGTCGTGCGATTCCGGATCGATACCGCCTTCCAGGATCATGGCGCCCAGCCGGCGTGGGCGGTTGAGCGGGCGCGCTCGACGGCGCTCGTCGCCGTCAACGTTGGGCAATTTCCGCGAACACTGCCCTGGGGGTGGGTAGTGCTCGATGGTCACGAGTATCTCCGTCCCGGCGTGGGACCGCTCTCCGTTGGTGTGGCCTTCGATTCGGATGGTGGGGTGCGCTGGATTCCTGGCGATTCGCTGGGCGATCCTGCCACCCGGCGTGGAGCGGTCGCCGCTTTCCAGTCCTACCCCGCCCTGCTGACCGGGGGTGATGTTCCACCGCCGTTGCGCCGCGAGGACCGCGGGGTGGATCTCGCCCACCGTGATGCCCGAGCTGCGATTGGTCAGCTGGCCGACGGGTCGATCCTCATCGCGATCACGCGGTTCGATGGCGCCGGCGGCGTGCTCGACTTCCTTCCCTTCGGGTTGACCACACCCGAGATGGCCGCGGTGATGGGTGCGCTGGGGGCCCGTGTGGCGGTGATGCTCGACGGCGGCATCTCGAGCCAGCTGCTGATTCGTGACCGGGCGACGGTACATCGCTGGAAGGGGCTGCGCCGCGTGCCGCTCGGGCTGGTGGTGGTCGCGCGTTAAGTGCGCTCCTTGCGAGGGCTGGAAGGGGTTAGTACCATTGTTATAACCTCCACCAGCGACCTGTCATGCGCGTCCGCGAGACCGTCATCCGCCCGATCGGCAATTCTGCCGGCGTCACCATTCCGAAGGAAACGCTCGAGCGCTACGACCTCGCCCCGGGCGACAGGATCCTGCTGCAGGAGACGGCGGACGGGATCCTCGTCACCGCCTTTGACCCGGTCTTCGACAAGGCCATGTCCGTTTACCGGAAGGGGGCCAAGAAGTACCGGAACGCGATGCGCGAACTTTCGAAGCGCTGACCGGGGCCAAGACGATGACCAAGGCACCCAAGGAGCCTGTCTGGCTCGACAAACGGATCGTGCTCGCCATCCACGAGGACATCCTTGCCCAGCACGGAGGGTTGGCGGGCCTGCGGGATGATGGCCTGTTCGAATCGGCACTCGCGCGCCCCCAGAACCGCTGGATGTACGGTGAGGCCACGGATCTCTTCGGGTGCGCGGCTTCCTACGGCTTCGGGCTGGCGAAGAACCACGCGTTTAGCGACGGGAACAAGCGCACGGGATTCCAGGCGATGTACACCTTTCTCGGCCTCAACGAAGTGGAGCTCTCAGCCGACGAAGCCGAGACGGTCCATATCATGGTCGGGGTGGCCGAGGGGAGCGTTTCGGAGAAGGAACTCGCCGCCTGGCTCAGGAAGAACACGCCCAAGCCCAGGCGGAAGCGGGCCCGCTAGTCGCGGCGTTCAGTCCTGCCGACCGTCGTGATTCTCGTCTTCGAAGGCGTGGAACGAACTCCTGATGTTCTGTTCCACCAGCTGGCGATTCTGTTGCGACAGCGTGGCCGGGTTCAGCAGCGCGCCGCCACTCTGCGCGAGGAACCAGCCGCGCACATCCAGCTGCAGGGTGAGACTGGTGGTCCCTCCCACCGTGACGACGACCGGCGCGGTGAACTCCGTCTCCACCTCGGCCGTCACGTCGGTCGCAAAGGTGAACGGCGTGCCGTTGAAGGTCCCCGTCACCTTGATGCTGACGCCCGTGAATGCCGGGTTGGCCGCGAGGAACGCAGCATCGTTGGAGCTCGAGGTTGGCTTGTGAATCTGCATCTCGAGCTTGTGGTAGCTGCCCGGGGGCAGGTCCACCGAGAAGGTGGACTGGACGCCGGCTGCCAGTGGCGGATCGAGCAGGAGCGGGCCGAGCTTCAGGTTCGGGCACTCAGGCGTATCCTCGGAGTCGCCATCCCGGCTTGAGCTATCCGGCGAGGTGACTACCGGCGTCGGGCAGCTGCCGTTCAATCGCTCGAGCTTGATCTTCCGTGCAACCAGTTGCACATCCGTAATGATCAGGACATCACTGCCCTGCAGCACCGTGATATCGGCGTTGACCACCGAGGCGCCGGCACTCTTCGGTGTGGTCGAAAGCTGGAAGCTGAGTCGACCGGTGGTGGTCGAGCCCGAAGGGAGGGTACTGCTGGAACAGCCCGCGGCAGCGAGCACGAGGACAATCGCAGTTGTCGCGTTGAGTAGGGGGCGCATGACGGGCTCCTGGAAGGATCGTGAGGGCGAACTATGGGGTGACGACCCCGAGGGGTTCCGGCACACAATGCGGACCGGGGGACGGTTTCTCCGGATTCCTACCGTGTGGCGCCGGGGCCACAGCTCGATTCGCCCTCTTCAGGAGTATCGGTTGGTTAGCTTTCGAGAATCACATCTGGGCTTCCCGACGACACGAGCATTGCCATGCGCAGGAACTTCCTCCCCGCCCTTGCCGCTGCGCTGATCCTCGCCTGCAACAACGATCTCCTCTCCCGTGAGTCCCGCCTTGACGGACTCTGGGGCGGCGAGTCGATGGAATTGACCGCCACCACGAGCAGCCTCGTCATGCGCACGCAGTGCGAGCTCGAGAATTTCAGCGGACCGGTGTTCGTGGGCCCCGATGGCACCTTCAGCGCCCGGGGGACCGTCAACGTGGGGCCCTTGTTGGCGTCGGGGACGATCCTGCCGGCGCGCATCTCCGGCAGCCTCGTTGGCGACACCATGCGCGTGGTGCTCGAGGTGCTCGATCACCATGGCACCTGGGGGCGGTGGGGATTCTACCAGCGGCTGGACGGCGTCGACGTGCGTGGCGACACCTTCCTGCTCACCCCCGGACAGCACGCGAAGTACTCGGCGGGAGCGGGGTGCCTGGGGTAGCTCGCCGGCCCAAGAGACCTGACGTGGTCAGCCGAATCCCCGGCGCATGACCCGCCGGGATCGGCGGCCGGTGGCGCTCCGCTGGGTGGCCGGGCATATTTGGCCCCCGACTGCGGGTCCGTAGCTCAGCTGGATAGAGCGCTTGCCTCCGGAGCAAGAGGTCGCGAGTTCGAATCTCGCCGGGCCCATGCCGCAACACGAAACCCCGCCACGACTTCGGTCGGGCGGGGTCTTTCGTTGGCGGGCACGAACTGGACCTCAGAAGTGCAAGACGGACCGCTTCTCACGATCAGGGAGCGTTCGAACCACCATCGGACCGGGAGTCCGGTCGTCGAATCTGGTCGAGCAGCCGTCGCTCGAGATTCGAGATTGCGGTCGTGCTCCCGGCAGCATCTCCAGCACTGGATCGCGCGGCCGCGCCGATGAGCGCGAGTTCGCGGACGTAGCGACGACAGTGTTCACACATCATCAGATGGAACCGCACGGCGAGCCGTCGCGACAGCGGTGCGGTACGAATCGCATCGCTGGCCCAGAGTCGGGTCACTTCGTTACAGGCGAGCATCAGCGGATCCCTCGATACCTTTCGATTCCAGACATTCTCGCAATCGGCTCCGCGCCCGAAAGAGAAGCACTCCGAGGTTATTGCTTGACACCTCGAGAATCTTACAGACCTCTTCGGTCTCGAAGCCTTCCACCTCCCGCAGCTCAAAAGCCAGGCGCTGGCGATCGGGCACCCCCTCAAGACACCCCCGCACTAATCGCTCGATGTCGCCCCGTGCAAGGTCGTCGCCCGGGCCCCGCGGAGGGCGCAACCAGCTGCCATCAGCGTCGAACCGCGACTCGACCACTTCATCGATGTCCTCCCGCGCCTCGTCGCGGCGGAGGATCCGACGCTCTTCGGCGATCTTGTGCAGCAGGATGCCATGAATCCAGGTCGAAACCCTGGCTCGGCCGTCGAAGTCGGCATGCCGCCGGAGAAAGATCAGCACGCTGGCATGGACGGTGTCCTCAACCCGGTCCTCGGAGAGTCCAGCGGCTCGTGCCGCCCGGAGCAGCCCCGGCAGCACGTCATGAATGATGACCGCGAACTCCGCAGTGTCGCCGCGCCGGACCGCCGCGGTGCGCGAGGCGTCTTCTCTCATCGCCAACTCGGAACGCCAAGGACCGTGTAATGAAGGGGCACCGCGGAACAATAACTCCAGTAGCCGGGAGGATCAGGCCGTCGGACGGCCCTCATCATTCACATTGGAGGCAGGCATCATGCGACTGAACTACACGAAGGTGATCGGCGCGGGGATTGCGGGCACCCTGGTCATGACAGGAGTAGGGCTGTTCGTTGCCCCAATGATGGGGCTGATGAAGATGAACCCGGCCGACATGCTCGCCATGCAGATGGGCCATGGCGCCATCTTCGGGTGGATGGCGCACCTGATGATCGGCGTTGTCCTGGCCACCCTGTTCGCGAGCGTCGCCAACACGCGGCTCCCCGGCCCGGCCCCGATACGCGGCGCGCTCTTCGCCGTGGCCCCCTGGCTCATGGCCCAGGTGGCGGTCATGCCGATGATGGGGATGGGGTTCTTCTCTGGCTCGGTGCCCGTCGCGATGGGGAGCCTCGTCGGCCACCTGATGTACGGCGCGGTGATCGGTATGGTGATCGGGAGCGCCCAACCCTGATCCAGCCGAAGCGGAAGTG
>JANYAG010000338.1 GCA_025361465.1 Gemmatimonadota bacterium | reverse complement strand
CTTGGACAGATGTTCGAGGACGATCTCTTCGGGCGCTATGTCGGAAAGAGCCGGTTGCCGGTCTGGTTCACGGTCGCGCCGGTCAGCCCGGAGCGGAGCTTCACGCGGCGGAGGCAGGCGAGCATGTTGCGGTGCGCTTCGGTGAGCGCAACATAATGGCCTTGCACGGCGGTAACACTTACCTGCGTTCCGGCCGAGTCGTACACGTCTTGGAGCGGTTCGGTGCCATCACCGGCCGACCCGGGCCGTTTGTTGGGGTCGATCGCGGCGCCTTGGAAGGAGATCGCGGCGGCGTCCCAGGTGGCGGGCATGACGATCCCGACGATGCGCTGGTCGGAAAGGTCGATCTCGGCGGACAGGACGGCGTCTGCGCCGATCGTCCAGCGCGCTTCGGTGTAGGCGAGGCGTCCCACGACTACCGGCCGTGGATGATCGCGTAGGGCTTGAGCGCGGACAGGTCGACCGCGGCAGCGACTTCGGTGAGCGCAATGTCGGCACCGCCGGCCGCGCCCGGGTCTTTCTGGCGGTATGCCTTGACCTTCGCGGTGGCCGGGTCGGTGTCGGGGATGAACTCGAACACGATGCCGCCCGCGGAGGCGATGATGGCCCCGTGGAACTTGCTGATCCCGAGCAGTTTCGCGTTGAGCGTGTCGCCGCCGGTCGCGTACGAGGCGGTCATGGTGAGCGTCCCGTTGTATTCGAGGCGGGTGCCGATGCGTTGCGGGGTGCGCTTCGAGGCGGGGGTGGCGACGGTGATGGTCGACATGGTGGCTCCTTGAGCTGCTGCGCTGGCTCTGCGACCCCCGGGTGGGGCGACCGGATCGTACCGTCAGCCGCCGGGCCGGTCGCGGATCACGTCGTCAGTCTTCCCACTCGTCAGCATCGACCTCGGGGATCGGCTGCCCGGCAGGGACCGCACCACCGAGAGGAGCGTCGGCCTGTTTCGCCCGTTGCGCGAGGACGGTCCCCAAGTCGACGGCAAGCTGTTGGGCTGCGGCCCGTTCGTGCGGACTCATGTCTTTCGCGTCGAGCGCCCCCGCGGCGAGCTTGTAAACCTCGTTCGCGGCTTTCGCGATCTCGGCCGCCTCTTTCGCCGTCGCAGGCTGGAGCTCACCTTGAAGGATGAGCGCGAACATATGGTTGACGGTCCCGGCGGCGAGGCTGGCGGTGATCTGGCGGGGGAGGAGGCCGGCACGGGCGAGCGCCCCGGCCCGGCGGTAGTCGAATGTGGCTTTGCGTTGTTTGGCGCCGAGGTAGGCGTTGTTGCGCTGTTCGGGGGTGGCGTCGGTGTCGGGGATGACGGTGACGGCTTGCGTTTTGGGGTCGCGGAGGAAGACGAGTTCGCCCATTTCGGCGGTGTCGGCATCGAGTTCGGGGTGGGCCATGCGTGTCAGGTTACGCCTCGGGGCGCAGGAGCCCTACAGACCAGCCGCCCAGGCCTGCGAACAGGTCGAGGATCACGCCTGCGCCTTGTCGCCAATATGTGCGACGAGGTCTGCGGTGGTCATTCCCGAGTTCAGGGCGCCGCGCACGAGCGTCCAGATGTCATCGGGGTTATAGCCCCGCAGGCCGAGCGCGACGAGGTTGGCCTGGACGGTTTCGGACGGTTCGCCGGTGTGGGCGCCGATGCGAGAGAAGGGGCTGTCGAGATGCCAGACGGCAGACCTGCTCATGCCCGCTATCTCACGATTCCGCGGGTCATAGCGCGAGCACTTCCTGGCCGAGCCGTCTCGCCGCCATTTCGCAGTAAACCTCCGATTTGTCGATGCCGATGGCACGTCGACCAGCGTTCTTCGCCGCTCTCAACGTCGTGCCGCTGCCCATGAATGGGTCGAGGACGACGCCATCGGGGATGGCCTCGATGGCACGCGCCGGCAATCCGTTCGGAAACGGTGCGGGGTGCTCGGTGTTGATCGCGGGCGATACACGCCAGACATCACCAGGGCGGTCGCCGGACGGATTGGCACAATCGAGGTCCGCGAGCGACGGAAGTTCCCGACGCTGGCGATCGTCAACGCCAGCCACATGATGGTGAGCGCCCACGCGACGGCGGCGACGATCATGCCGTCACTG
>JANYAG010000304.1 GCA_025361465.1 Gemmatimonadota bacterium | reverse complement strand
GCCGTGCTGCCTGGTGATACGCTCGTCGGAGTCGGCGTCGCACTGGGCAGGCCCAAGGGCACGGATCCCGGTGTCGTGGTGCGCATGACGGCCGATGGCAAGTCTGCCATCCCCCTCGTTACCATCCCTGGAGTAGGTCATTGCCTCGGGATGGATACTCCGCATATGTCCTGGCCTTGGCCTTATTGTGCCTCCGCGGGTGTCGCCGTGTCGCCCCGCGCGAACGTCGTCGCAGTCACTGATGTCACATTCGCTCAGCAGAATCGCGGCGCGTTTGCGGCCAAGGTCGTCTCCATGACTGGACGAGCCGTGTACAGCAAGGACTTCACCGTGCCCGTTGAGCGCCTGAGTACCCAGGCGTATGATGATTCGCTTCTCTTTCGCCCAAGTGTGACGAAGGAGAATGTGGCGTCCATTCGGAAATCCCTCCCATTGCCGCTGCGCTACCCGCCGGCAACGAGCCGTTTCATCAGCAGTGAAGGGTCGCTTTGGGTCGAGAGCACCGGCAAGGATTCGCTCCTTTGGGCGATCATCGATCCACAAGGGAAGCCCCGCGGATTGGTTCGCGTTGCGCGAAACGTGCGGCTCGTCGCCGCTGATCACAACCAGATCTGGGGCGTCGAGACCAACGAAAACGGCTTCGGTAGTCTGGTCGGATTTCGACTGGTAGCGCGGGGGCAATAACTGGCCGCACCGGCGATCTGGTGAGTCGCTACCCCGCCTGCCCGACCTCGACGTTCCGCAGTTTGTAGCTGCAGGGTGCGGCGACTCCCGTCGGTAATGGGAAGCGGTTCTCTGCCAACTCCCGCAACGGAACCAGATGCCTCGTGATTGACACTGGGTTGACGGGATCCTAGACTTCCGATTGAGTGGTGTTCCGGTGCCCCCAGCCGTAGCCGTAGCCGCACCGCTGCCCGTCGTTACCCGGGATCAAGGCATGTACACCACTTCGCGATGCTCGTACTTGTTCTGGTTCACACTCCCAACCGCAACGGTTCTTGCACTTCTTGGACGCAGTCCAGACCAGACTGCGATCACACTACCAGCCAGCCAACCAGTACCGGCTTCCGCCAGTCGAGTGACTCCTTTGTGCTATGAAGGGTGCTGGGATGCGGATCCTGACGAGAATGCACCTGGGTACTTCATTCCCGGCACCATGTACTCAGAAGCTGGGTGCACCGAGGTCGACTACGACGCAGACGAGGATGGACTTGACGACTATTGCGAGGTCGAACTCGCCACGCTCTTCGCGCCTGACCTGTCATTCTATGAGGGCGATGAAGTCGGAAGAGAGCCGCGGTATGCGGCGGAAAAGCTGCCTTGGGGTGGTGTCCGAATTGTATACCTGATCGGCTACTACTTCGATGTTGGGAACGTTGGCTATCAGCGCGACCTGTGTGAGGACTTTATCGCCTTCCCGTTGGCGTGGTTGTTTGGGAACCTCGGGTTTTTCGATTTAGAGGCAGTCGAGAGCTGCCGCGGTCATGTCGGCGACTCTGAGTTTGTCGTGCTTGATCTGAGGTTTGACACCGAATCGCACCACTGGGTAGTGGATAAGGTGTACCTCAGCCAGCACGGGAATGTGGAAACCGTGAGCTCCGGTTCGAGCCCGTACCCCTCGGCATTCACCTATCCGGACAAGTTGGGCGGGTACCCACTCGTATATGTCGCGGATGGTAAGCACGCCGGGTATTCGTCGGCGGTCGCGTGTGATAACGGAGGAACTTTGGGTTTCGATGCCTGCCGTTCACCGAGAATAACGTCGCGGGTGTTCATTCCAAACAACAATGGCAACGTCGGGAGTGCTCTCCATCACTGGGTTGACTGTATCGGAACCACCAACCCGCTGCACCCGGCCACTCTGACTTCTGGGCCGGGCACTCGCAGCGAGTGCTACTGGACGGGTACCGAATTCCGAGGTTGGTTCGCGGCAGACTACAATCCCTCATCGGACTCCTACGCCGTCGTACTGGGAACGTGGCTCACCGGTGGGTTCTACTGATGTATCCCTTCGAGCGTCCAGCGTACTTGCACCTTCGAGTGCTCCTTGTGGCTTTGGTGGTATCCCCCATCGCCTCACGAGGAAACGCCCAAGCCTATCACCCGATGCCCTCCCTCTCGATGAACACAGGGTCCATGATTGGGGTGCATGCCACGCGGTTTGCGCCGCTGTTTGCGAGCCAGGACGATCACCGTGAGAAGATCCGACGCACATACGCGAAGGAGGGTGCGATCGTGGGAGGGCTTGGGTGCGCGGCGATCCTGGTCTATTACTTTCAACGCGATGGCATCCCGGCGGGTGACCTGAGGGGGTCGCAGCGTGCTCTGGTCGGCATCACCGTGGTCGCGAGTGTGGGAGCGCTCGGCGCACTCACCGGAGCGCTCTTCGGCTCGATGTTTCCGAAGACACCGCGCGCAAGCGCAGATACGACGGCCAACTTGCAGCAGAACTGAGTGGCGCCTCCGAGATGGGCGGGCAACCGCTGAACCCCCTCATCCCGCCTGCCCGACCTCGAAGTTCCGCACCTTGTGGATGCAGAGCGCGATCGCGCCCGCGGCCACCACGGCACTCATGATGTAGGCCGTCTTCGGGTCGAGCAGCGCCTCGAAGACTTCCTTGTCCACCGTGGTGATGGCATCGGTCAGCGCCAGCATGTACTGCCGCACGCTGAGCACGCGCGTGCCCTTGAAGAACCGCCCCAGCGTCCCTTCCCAGACCACCAGGTAGACCAGCCCCACCAGCAGGCCACGCTTGGTGATCAGCCCCAACGCCAGGAAGATCGCCGAATAGAGGAAGGCGCCGAGTGCCGCCCCGGCGGTGAACCCCAGCACCAGCCGCGTGGCATCAAGCCCCCGCATCATGATCATCCCTGACACAAGCGTCGAAGCACTGCCCAGGACGATGCAGATCAGGGCCGTCACCACCAGCTTGGTGATCACGATCTCGGTGCGCGAGATCGGCTTGGCCAGCAGGTAGATCACCGTGCCATCGTCGATCTCGGCGCCGAACGATGAACTCGCGAGGATCAGCGCGATGAACGGCACCACCACCGTGAGGATCAGCCCCGACAAGCCGCCGGCAACCATGGCGAGTGGTTCATCGTCAACCGTGCCGTAGATCCGGGTCAGCGCCGACACCACCACCGGAAGTGCCGCGAGCAGGGTCACGATCAGCCAGCGGCGCTTGGCGAGGGCTTGGCGGAACGTCAGCCCGGCGAGCACAGGGTTGAAGATCATGGCTACCGCTGCACCAGGTAGGAGAAGACACTCTCGAGCGACTCGTCGGTGGGGTGCACCTCGAGGATCGACACCTGTGCCTCGCGCGCCAGCACCGGCAACACCCGGGTGAACGCGCCGAGGTCGCTGGTGCGGATGCACAGCCCTGCAGGTGTTACTTCAACTGAGGCGGTCACCAGCTGCTTGATTAGCGACGACGCGATCAGCCGGTCATCGCTGGTGCGCACCGTGAAAGTGTGCGGCCGGTCGGTCATCAGTTGACGGATCACTCGGCTCGATCCCGAGGCGGCCAGCCGGCCGCCGATGATCACCAGCACGGTGTCGGCGAGACGGTCGACTTCCTCGAGAATGTGTGAGGAGACCAGCACCGTGCTTCCGGCATCGGCCAGCCGGCGCAGCACGGCCATCATCTGCAGCCGCTGCTTCGGGTCCATTCCGTTGAAGGGCTCGTCGAGCAGCAGGATCGACGGCTCGTGGACCAGCATGGCGGCAATCTTGGCTCGTTGGCGCAGTCCCTTGGAGTAGGTCGCGATGGCGCGGTGCTGGAACTCCGCCATCTCGACCAGATCGATCGCGCGGGCGACGGCGCCCGCGACATTGGTCATTCCCTGCAGGCGCGCGTTGAGCCGCACCAGTTCGTAGCCAGTGAGGAAGGAGTAGACCGATTCACTCTCCGGCACGAAGCCAAGCGTCTTGTAGAGATCGGGGTGCTGCCACGTCGCCGTGCCGGCAA
>JANYAG010000297.1 GCA_025361465.1 Gemmatimonadota bacterium | reverse complement strand
CGCGAGACCTCCGGCTCAAGCGCGATGTGGCGGTCAAGGTGCTCCGTCCCGACCTCGGGCTCTCACCAGAGTTGCTGCAGCGATTCCGTCGCGAAGCGGAAACCGTTGCGGCGCTGCGGAACGCCCACATCGTGCCGGTCTATGACGTCGGTGAAGCCGAGGGACTCGCCTTCATCATCATGCCGTTGATCGAGGGCGAAAGCCTGCGGGCGGTGCTGGATCGCGACGGGGCCATGCCGGTCCCCGAAGTGCGGCGGATCCTGCGTGAGGCCAGCCAGGGCTTGGCAGCGGCCCACGATGCCGGCATCATCCACCGCGACATCAAGCCCGAGAACATCATGCTGGAGGGCCGCGACAAGCGGATCCTCTTGATGGATTTCGGGATCGCCAAGGCGATGGGCGCCGCCACCGGTGAAGAAGGCGACCCCAGCGTGGCATTGACCACCACCGGCATCATCATCGGCACACCGCAGTACATGAGCCCGGAGCAGGCCTGCGGCGACAAGACGATTGACGCACGAACGGACCAGTACTCGCTCGCCGTGGTGGCGTACCGCATGCTGACCGGGGCCCTCCCCTTCGATGGGGAATCGACTCGGGCAGTGCTGTATCAACAGCTCGTCGCCGATCCGCAGCCGATCATCGAGAAACTTCCCGACCTGCCGGGTGGGCTCGCCAACGCGATCCAGCGCGCACTCGCGAAAGAGCCGAACGAGCGTTTCCCGACCATGCGTGAATTCGGCGCAATGCTCGATTCGGAAGCCACGATGGCAACCCAGCCGCAGCGGCCGGCCTCACCGAAGGCAACGCCGAGGAAGCCACGCGGACTGCTGATCGGGGCTGGCGTCATGGGCATCGTGGCGCTCGCAACACTGTTCATCCTCTTCAATCGCTCGGGCGGCACGCCAGGATCGGCACCGCCAGTGCAAGCAGCAGGGGGCAGAGCGGATTCGGGTGCCGCGGTTCCAGCCCCGGCACCACCCAATGTTCCCGCGGCTCCCACCACTGCCGATGGCAAGGCCGGCACCGCAGGCACAACGACTGCGCCAGCCGGCGGGACGGTCAGCAAGAACAAGGTCCCACCGGCCGCGACAACGGCGACGGCCACGCCCCCGCCGGCTCCGCGCGCCGGCACCGGGCCGAGTTGCACCCGTGCTTCGGGCGCCGGAGACTGGGCGAGCGCTGCGACGCTCTGTCAGCGAGAAGCAGATGCCGGCAATGCGACCGCCCAGCGGATCCTCGGCACCATGTACGACAAGGGGAACGGCGTTCCCGAAGACCCCGCGCAAGCGGTGGCCTGGTACCAGAAGGCCTCGGTGACCGATGTGGAGTCCAAGCTGCTCCTGTCGCACCTGATGGACGTTGGCCGCGGCACGCCGGTCAACAAGGCCTACGCTACCGCGCTGCTCCGGCAGGCCGCGGTCGCTGGCCATCTGGCGGCGGAACTGGCGCTGGCCAGCCGACTCGAGACCGGCACCGGGGTGAAGAAGGACGAGGCTGAGGCCGCGCTCTGGTACCGGAGCTCTGCGGAGAAGGGCGATGCGGTGGCGCAGGAGAAGCTGGCGGAGTTCCTCGCGAAGGGACGCGGGGTCACCAAGAACGAGGCCGACGCGATCAGTTGGTACCGGAAGGCCGCTGATCAGGGCTCGGCCAGCGCCGCCTGGCAGATGTCCCAGATCTACTTCAAGGGCCGCGGGACCAAGAAGGATGACGACTCCGGAACAGTCTGGCTGAAGAGGGCCGCCGACAAGAACCAGCCTGATGCCGTCAAGGAGCTCAAGAAGCGCGGGGGATGACCGTCCGCCGGGGGCGCAGCTCAACTGGAAACGCGACACGGGGCGCCTTGAGCGCCCCGTGTCGTGCATACAGGCTTTGACTGCTTCGCTATCGGGACGGCGGGATTTGAACCCGCGACCCCTACCACCCCAAGGTAGTGCGCTACCGGACTGCGCTACGCCCCGGATCTGCCCAGACCCAGCGCGGCAATCATAGTCGATTTGGGGACCGCGACAAAGGGCGCCAGCACCGCTGTCCTCGGAAGCTCCGCCGCGCCCGCCTCCCTTAACGCCCGCCGGGGCCGGACGTCTTACCCCCTGTCACCGGGTTCCGCTTTCACGTGATGCCGGGTCGATCGGATCGGCCCGGCTGCAGGTCTTCTGTCGCCCAGGGAGTCGCAGCCCATTGAGCATTCCGCCATTGCGAGTGGCCATCATCGGCGGCGGCCCCGGTGGCCTGTTGACGGCCTACCGCCTGCAGCAGCGATGTGACGTCCCCTTCGTCGCCACCATCTACGAGGCGAGTCCGCGGCTGGGCGGCAAGATCCTCACCTCCAGGTTTGCGTCGGCCCCGGTGGAATATGAGGCGGGCGCCGCGGAGCTCTACGACTATTCCCGCACCGGCGACGATCCCTTGCGGCGATTGATCGAAGACCTGGGGCTTTCGGTGCACCCGATGGCGGGGTCCGCTGTCATCCTCGACGATCGCGTCATCGGCGACCTGCACGACACACGGCGACAGCTCGGGGAGGAGGCATGGTCGGCCCTCTGCCAGTTCGATGTCGAGGCGAAGGCATGGATGACCCCGCGGGCGTTCTACGAGGCCGACTGGACCGAGGGTCCCCAGGATCCGAAATCCACCGAGTCATTCGAATCACTGTTGGCACGGGTGCCCAACGCGGCGGCACGACGCTACCTCTCCTGCCTCGTTCACAGCGACCTGGCGACGGAACCACACTGGACCAGTGCATCGTACGGGGTGCAGAACTACCTGATGAACGACCCCGACTATTTGCAGCTGTACACCATCGAGGGCGGGATCGAACGATTGCCGCGCGCGCTCGCCGAGCGTCTCTCCGCGACGATCCGCCTCAACGAACCGGTCGTGGGGGTCGAACGGCTGGGTGACGGTGCATTGTGCCTTGATTCCCGGAGGAACGGCGACATCGTCTCCGCTGTGTACGACTTCGTTGTCACCGCGCTGCCGAACGACTGGCTGCCGGCGATCGACTGGCGTGGTGAACTCCTGGCCGATGCGATGCACCGGCACCACGTGCACTACGACCATCCCGCACACTACCTTCGGATCAGCATCCTCTTCCGCGAGCCATTCTGGCGCGAGTGCGTTCAGGGGTCCTACTTCATGCTGGACGCGTTCGGCGGATGTTGCCTCTACGACGAATCGGCACGCAACGACCACGCCTCCGCCGGAGTCCTCGGCTGGCTGCTTGCGGGCGACGCGGCGATGGCCTACTCGAATCTCAGCGACGACACCCTGGTCCGGGTGGCACTGGACACCCTGCCGTCGTTCTTGCGGCATGGACGCAGCCTGGCAGTGGAGGGGAAGGTCCACCGCTGGATCGGGGCGGTGAATGGCCTGCCGGGAGGCGTTCCCGCGCTCGATCTGGAGACACGCCACATGCCGGAACCGGCGGAGCACCGAAATCTCTTCGTCGTTGGTGACTACCTCTTCGATGCCACCCTCAACGGGGTTTTCGATTCCGCTGACTACGTCGCCGAGTGGCTGGTCGAAGAGATGCAGGAGGCCCAGGATACCGCCCTTTCGCCCGCGATGGACGCCGTGGCAACGGTGGCTTCATGAGTTCCGACGGGCGGGCTCCAAGTCGAGAGGGTGGGCAGCTGATGGGCGAACCGCGCACGGTCAGGATCAGGTTCGTCGACCGGCTCGCACCCGGCGAGGTCGCCTTGCTGACCTTCCCCGATCCGGCACCGCACTACGCCGTCCTCACCGAGGCATCGCCGGACAATGGTCCTGCGCCCGCCAGCACAGCCGACAGCGGAGTCCTCGACGTCCGCCTCGAACCTGGTTCCCGGCCAGCAGCCTCGGCTGAGCGGAACGGCGATGAGGCAGGCGCTCGCTGGATTGCCGCCGGCATGCCGTCGGACTCGCCGCCGCCGATCACCCTCTCCGTACGCGGCGCCGACATCATCTGGCGTCCGGGCCGAGCGTGGCTCTGTGCCGGCGCCGATCAGTCGGAGGCAATGCTGCTGGCGGTGATCGAGTTCAGCTTTCACGAGCGCGAACTGCGCCGGCTCGAGCAGGAAGTGGCCGGGGCGTGGGATGACCTCGAGCGGGACAAGCGACTCGCCTGGGAAGCCGAGCCAGCTGACTTGCACTCCCAGAAGGCCGTGGGCCTGCGGATGAACCAGACCCTCCATCGGAGGATCCGACATTCCCGGCTCTCCCCATGGCTGCTGCAACCGAACCGCTCCCTTCCATTGTCTGCCGGGAAGCTGGGCGAAGAACTGCGGGTGCGGGCGGGCGTGGACGATCGATTGGATGCGGTGGATGGGCATCTTGAGGTGTTCGAGCATGTCTACGAGATGGCCAGCCAGCGACTGGGAGAGTTCCGAGCCTCACATAAGGAACAGGTGCTCGAATGGGTCATCATCGGCCTGCTGGCCGGCGAGGGTCTGTTGCTGTTGCTCGGGATGTTCTGGACCCCGGGAGGATAGACGCGCGTGGCAAGGGTCGCACGACAGCATTTCTGGCTCCTGGCACTCCTGGTCACGACACTCTGGCCCGCCTCTGCCAATGCCCAACAGGCGGAGATCGGCGGATATCACCAGAGTCTGTTCACCAAGCAGGGCGGTAAGTCAACGGTTCTCTCCTACGACTATCTGCAAGGTGAGGCCTATGTCACCGAGACGGTCGGATTCTGGGGGTTCCTCTACCACGAGCACAACTACTTCTCGGGCGTCGCCGGGCTATCGGTCGACCTCCGCCAATGGCTCACCGTGGGACTTGGCGCCGGCCCAGAGCACCTTCGAGACAGCCTGACCAGGAAGACGAAAACGAACGGCCGGTGGGCGGCCACGGCGTGGCTCGGTTCCGACATCTTCCACGTCGAGGGCAATTTCGAGAGTGGTGGTTCACGACAGTCATGGTACCAGGTGGACGCGATGTGGCAACCGACCGTTCGACTGGGGTTCGGAGTACTCTGGCAGGACTCCGCCGGGGTCGGCCCCCGGGTGGTGGTGAGGCCGTTCGGAGACGCCCCCCTCGAGATCTGGGCAGCACCAGCGATGTACGACTTCGGGACAAGCCGCACGAACGCGATGGCCGGCGTGCAGTTCGTCCTGCGCAAGCCGTAGGACCCGCACGGAGGTCTCCCCGTCCTCCACGGATTCCACCGGGACCCGGGAAACAGAAAAGCGCGCCGGCAGGCGCGCTTTTGGTAGAGCCACTGGTCAGATTTGAACTGACGACCGCTCGATTACGAATCGAGTGCTCTACCCCTGAGCTACAGTGGCCAGGCTCTCAGATGCCCTGACGCGGATTCGAACCGCGACGCCTTGCGGCACTACCCCCTCAAGATAGCGTGTCTACCAGTTTCACCATCAGGGCGTGGCGCGGGCAGTATAGCGCGCAAGCCTGACAGGGTCAACGTCACCTCCGCCCGCCACCCTGGAAGGAGACTTGGAGACCGAGATTGATCACCCGCTCGGTCAGGGTCGCGTCGCCGCGCTTGGTGAAGCTGCCTTGGTACCAATCGACCGTGGGCCCCACGCTGACTGAGCGAGAGACCTGATACTCGTACCCGGTCCCCAGGGCGAAGGCGAATCCGGTCTCGTTGGTGCTGGAGCCATTGGTGTAACTCACCCCACTAGTCGCGAACCCGGCACCGGCCTTCAGGTAGAACCCGGATTGCGGCGCCGGGAAGAACTGGGCGCTCATCAACGCGGCACCGAAGTTCTCGGAATTAGTGACACCGTCATTGATTGGATTGGACCAGCCAAAGAACTCCGCGCCGAGCCGGATCTGCTGGCTTGGGGTCCCGCCGACCCGAAGCGTGAGCGCGGGCTTGCCAATCGAGGAGGTGTATTTGTCGTTCCCGAACTTGTACTGCTCCATCCCATCCCCAAGGCCCAGACTGCCATACAGGCCGTGGCGAATCCCGGTGGGCTGCACCTCGACCAGCCCGCGATCTCGACCACCGCTCGGACGCCCTTGGGCGTCGATGCGAGCGAGGAATCCGGCTCCGAGGGCGACCACGGCGAGAAGTGTGATGCGACGCATGTCGAACGCTCCTGATTCAGTCGATGTGGCCTGCGGTGATGCCGCACCGGGCGGCGACCAACCATTCATCTTTGGCACGGCGCGTGCCACGACGATATCTTATGCAGCAGCAACGCGTTGCGGCACAATCGCCGCATGTCACGTTGTCCGGACTGTCCTGACCCGGGGTCACTGGTGTCCCGAACGCTCCGCATCCTGCTCATCCTGGCCGTAGTGACGATCGCCGTCTCCGCCGTCGGACTCGGTCGTTGGCAACTGCGTCGACTTGCCGACAGGAAGGCGTCGAACGCGGCGATGCTTGCGGCCAGCATTCTTCCCGTCATCGACCTGGGCAACGGTGACCGGATCGAGGGAACAGTGGCAGGACGGCGCGTCACGGCCAAGGGGGTATTCGACCCCGCTCGGCAGATCCTCATCCGCGGCCGCGTTCAGGACCAATCCCCCGGACTCGACGTCATCACCCCACTGGTACTCAGCGACGGGGCCAGGGTACTCTGGGTCCGCCGCGGATTCGTGCCGTCACCCGATGCCACAACCCCGCCCGACGTCATCCCGCCACCAGACACGGGCCTCGTACTGGTCACCGGCATCGCCATGGCGGCACCGGAACGCAGCGATAGTGGCAAGCCGCTCCGCCGGAGCGACGTCACGACCTGGGCGCGGCTCGACGGCGCGGTCATACGCTCTCTCGCCCCCGGCTCGCTTCCCTTCGAACTGCTGCTGGCCGCCGACTCTGCCGGTCCGGGCCGGCTCACCCCGGTGCCGCCTCCCGAACTCACCAGCGGGCCACACCTAAGCTACGCGATCCAATGGTTTGGGATCGCGCTCGCGGCATTGCTGTTCGGTGTCATCTTCCTTTGGCGAGAACGTCCCGGGTTCGTTCGACCTCCCGGAGCACCCTGAGGATGTTCCCACCGGCGAGCTTGAGCAGATCGGCGTCGCTCCAGCCACGGCGGATCAGCTCGGCGAACAGCACGGGATAGGTCGACACATCGTCCATCCCCGCCGGCAGTTCCGTGGTGCCATCGAAATCCCCACCCAGCCCGACGTGATCGACACCCGCCACCTTGCGCACGTGTTCGATGTGGTCGGCAACATCCGCCACCGTCGCCTGCGGCCTGGGATGCTGTTTCTCGAAGGCCTCGCGCGCGCGGCGTTGTGCCGTGGTGTCCGTGATCCCGGTGAGCGCCGCGCGTTCAAGCCGATTCCACTCCGGCATCCCGCGATCGGTGGTGAAGCCGCTGACAAAGGTCACCATCACCACGCCGCCATTCTTCGGCATCCGGGCGAGAATCGAATCCGGCACGTTGCGGGCCACGTCCATCAGCGCCCGCGCGGAGGAATGCGAGAACATCACCGGGGCGACCGAGACGTCGAGGACGTTGCTCATGACCGCCGGCGAGACGTGGCTCAGGTCGACAATCATCCCGAGCCGGTTCATCTCGCGGACCACATCGCGACCGAACGAGGTGAGGCCACCGTGTTTCGCCACATCGAGGGCGGCATCCGCCCAGTCGGTCGTGACATTGTGCGTCAAGGTCAGGTAGCGCGCCCCGAGCGCGTAATACATCCGCAGCACACCTAGCGAATTTTCGATCGCGTGACCCCCTTCGAGCCCGATCAGCGACGCGACCCGGCCCGCCTTGCGCGCGGCGACCACATCGTCGGCCGAGAGCGCCAGCTGCAGGACGTCGGGATATTTCGCGATCATCCGGCGAGCAATATCGATTTCCTCAAGCTGCATCCGGGCGTAGCCGGAGTCCTTTGCTTCACCCGGGATGTACACCGACCAGAACTGACCGCCCACGCCGCCGGTCTTGAGTCGGGGGAAGTCGGTCTGCCCCGGCGCGCGCGTCCGCAGCGGGTACTTGTCGACGTCCATCCTGCTCTCGGGCCGGACGCGAATCTCCCAGGGGAGGTCGTTGTGTCCGTCGATGATCGGACGATCGGCCAGCAGGCGCCGCGCGTGCACCAGCGCGGCATCTTCGCCCTGGGCAGGCAACGTCGTCGGCAACACCAACAGCAGGGACAGGAAGGCTGCACGCATCAGCTCAATGCCTCACGAGAAGGTGAACAACTTCTGGCAGCACGACCCCTTCGACACGTTGCGTGGGCTTCACGCCCAGCGCGGCGGCGAGGGTCGGTGCGATGTCGATGGTCCGGACGGTTCGGGCGACCACACTGGGCGCCATGCCAGGAATCCGGAAGAGGATCGGTACCCGCACGTCGAGAAGATTGGTGGTACCATGCCCGGTCGAGGCTTTCGAGCCCCCCCAAACCCAGCCGTCGGACAGCGCCGCCGCGACCAGCCAGGACGTCCCGGGAGGAATCTGCCGGCGCCAACGGCCGGCCTCAGGATCCGTGGCTGGTGCCGCCGCCAGGCTCCTCGGCGTATACACGGCACGCACTCCCGGGGTCTTGCGGATCTCCGCGGCGAGTACGGCGGATAGGCTGTCGACATTCACGCCGCGGGAAGCCAGCGCCGGCACATCCGCCAATACCAAACCGCTCTCGACCATCGCGCCGAAATTGATGTGGTAGCGCGCGAGTGCCCATTGATTGAGCGGCCTTACTGCCGGCGCCGCCACCCGGCCTCCGTTGCCCGCCTCGGGGAACTCCGTGGCACCGTGATCGGCGGTGAGCGAAATCATGATCTGGTCGGCCGGAACCATGGTGGCCAGCGAGTCGAGGAACCAGCCGAGCCAATGATCGAGGCGGAGAATTTGATCGTGCATCTCGCGCGACCCGGGTCCCCACTTGTGGCCGACCGCGTCGGTGGTGGACAACGAGATCGCCAGGAAGTCGGTGCCCCCGCGATTCCCCAGTTGGAGTGCCCTTGTCCCCTGGAGCGCAACGTCAAGGGTGAGCGAGTCCATGTAGGGAGACTCGGTCAGTCTTGCGGCGGCCCGGGACCAGTCCTCGGGCACCAGGTGAGGGAAGACAACATCCGATCCGCCGCTTTCGAAGGCGCGATCATCGCGCTCGGGGTAGGTCGCAGAGTCGCGCAGGAGATTCCACGCGGTCCCCTTGAGCTTCGCCACGGGATCGCGAGCATTCCACTCGCGAAGCCACGTCGGCAGGGTGTCGCCGTAGTACCTGCTGGTGGTGAAATGCCCCTCGGCGTACCAGAAGACCGGTTCCTTGGCGCGTCCCATCGGGAGGATCGCTCCGCGATCCTTGCGGGACACCGAGAGACCCCGGGTGGCCGGATCACGTGCGACCATCCAATCGAACAGCGTCGTACCAAGGAAGCGGCGAGGAGAAGCCCCGATCGCGGTGGACCCGATCAGCGGTGACAGCGAATCCGGGACGCCCAAATCGTTCGACACGATGCCAGTGCTTGCCGGCGAGCGACCACTCATGAGCGTCGAGTGGCCTGGGGCGGTTTCGGTCATCGCGTGATCCTGTTCACCATGAGGGAAGAACACCCCCTCCCGCAACAGCCGCCCGAGGCCTCCAGGAAGCTCGCCTCGCCAGCGCTCGAGATAATCGGGACGCAGTTGGTCGACGGTCAGCGCAACCACGAGGCGGATCGGTGGCCGGATCGGGGCCTGGGGGGTCACGGGGGTCCACGGCAAGGAGGCGAGCAGGATGACCAACCGAAAGCACCGCATGGAGACTCTCGTCACGCTTGGGATTCGGGGGGACGGGTAGATATGTTCAAGACCTGCCCGGACGCAGAAGAAGGATGGGACGGGTGATGGAACGTAACACGAGACAGCGAGGCGCGATCCGTCGCGCCTTCCAGCGAACCAATCGGCCGCTCGGCACCGACGAGGTGCTTGAGCTGGCACGGGGCGAGGTCAACGGCCTGGGAATCGCCACGGTCTACCGGAACATCCGGACCCTCGTCGACGAAGGCTGGCTCGACACGGTCCAGCTCCCGGGTGGAAGCCCACGGTACGAACTTCGGGGCAAGGGACACCACCATCACTTTCACTGTTCGCATTGCGACAGGGTATTCGACGTGACGAGTTGCAGCGGCAGTGTGCACACGATGGTCCCGCCAGGGTTCGTACTTGAACGCCACCTGATCGTGCTGGGCGGGCTCTGCGCGGAGTGCGCCGCGATCACATGAGTCGATGATCGGGGACACCATCCTCCTCTATCCCGTCATTCGCGGGCTGCTGTTCATTACCCTGCTGCTACTGGTCGGGACGCAGACCGCGTCCTGGATTGTCGCGCGCCAGTTCGGCGCAGCGGCCGAATCGCTCACCCGTCGGGTCCAACGCGCGATTGACGCGTTCGGGATGCCACTGGGGGGCCTGCTCCTCTTCCTGTCTGTGGCCCGTGCGACGCTGCAGCTCTGGAGCCTTAAGGACCCGGCCGAGGCGCTGACCCTTGAATTCGCCCGGGCGGTGCTGCTGGAGGGCACCTGGGGCACGTCCTGGCTGATCCAGAGCACCGCCGCCGTCCTGTTCCTCGCGAGTTCGTCCTTCACGACTCGCCTCCCGGTGAAACGCGAAGTCTTGGCGCCGCTGCTGATCGTCGCCGCCGTCTGGGCTCAGACAGGGATGGGCCACGCCGCCTCGAGCTTCTGGAATGGTCCCCTCGGCCGGGGGCTGCAACTCACCCACCTGATCGGTGGTGGCATCTGGCTCGGCACACTTGGCGTGCTCGCCATCGCGGTCTTCCCAGCACTCGATCGCACGGAACAGCAGCCGCTGCTGGCTGGGGTATTGCGGGATTTCTCGAGCGTGGCACGTACCGGGGCGGCGTTGGTGGTGCTGGCCGGGCTGCTCATCACCTTGAAGTATGCCGGGTCCCTGTCGGCATTCCTCGCAGCGTCCTGGGGCCGGTTGCTGATGGTGAAGGTCGCCGGCCTTGGTGGTGTCGCCGGGCTGGGTTGGTACAATTGGCGAATCGTCACCCCGGAGATTTCGCGCGGCGATTCGAACGGTGTCGCTCACCTGCGCCGTGCCGTGCGCCTCGAGCTCGCGCTCGGGCTGGTGATGCTGGCCATCACTGCATTTCTCGTCGCAACTCAACTCCCACGGGAGGCCTGAGACCACGTGACGACCGATGGCCTCGGTCCTGCCCTGCACGCCCTGGCCCGCTGTCACCGGGCGCGCCTTGCCACGCTGCTGGCACCGCACGGGATCCACGCGGGACAGGATGTGCTGCTGCTCGCGATCTGGGAAACGCCTGGTCTCAACCAGGCCGCGTTGGCGAGTCGGCTCAGCGTGGAGCCGCCGACGATCACGCGGATGCTGCAGCGCCTCGAGCGGAGCGGACTGGTGGAGCGACGCGCCGATCCACACGACGCCCGCGTCCTGCGCGTCCACCCGACTCCCCGGTCGCGCCTGCTCGAGGGAACGGTACGCCGTGCCTGGGCCCAACTCGACGAAGTGCTGGTGGCGGAATTGGGGGAGGCAGCAGCGGCACGGCTGCGCGAATTGGCGAAAACCGGCGCGAGCGCGCTGCAAGGTGACGACAGGGGCTCAGTCGGCTGAGTCGAGCCCCGACTTCCACTCGCCGCACGAGGGATTACCAAGTGGCGGGCGGACCGTATTGGCACTCCAGCCGAAGAGCGCCGTGCACGAGGGGCCGCACACCGCGCCCTGACAAACACCCATTCCGACCCGGGCCCACAGTTTCGCCTGCCGCGGTGTCCACCCTGGATCCACCGAACGCATCGGCACATCCTCGCACCGACAGAGGATCGTGTCGGGGGTCGCCAGTGCGAGCACCTCCGGACGCGGCGCGAAGGTCTCCTCGAGCAGCCTGCCGAAGCGCCGGCCGCTGTCGCGCGCCGCCTGAAGCGCCGTCGAGCCGGCTCCCGCCGCATCACCAGCGGCGGCCCGGCCGGCGATTTCCCCCTCGATGGTCGCTGCCTCGTCGCCCTTCACTCCAGTACACTCGCCGACGGCCCAAACCCCGGCCACGCTCGTCGCCTGAAGCGCGTCCACCGCGATCGCGCCGTGCTCGACCTGGCACTGCAGGAGCTGGCCGAGGTCGGTGTTGGGCACCAGCCCCGACCCAATCCCCAGCCAGTCGCAGCGGATGCTGCGCAGATGTCCGCGCTCCGACACCTCCACCGATTGGAGTCGGCCGTCGCCGTGCGCCCGCACTGCCCAGGTGTCGGTGCGGAATGGGGCACTACGACAGGCCCAGCGGTAGCTGATGGCCTGACGAAGTTTCGCGGGATCGCGGAGCACCCGTATGGCGAAGCGACGCAGCGCTGCCGCACCAGCCTGTTCGCCCACCAACTGCACGCGGCCACCCGCCTGGGCCACCGCGGCCGCGACCGACAGCAGCAACGGGCCACTGCCGGCCAGCACAATGCGGGTGTCGGCAACCGGCAGACCTCCCTTGAGGAGTGCCTGCAATCCTCCAATACCGGTAACGCCGGGCAGTGTCCACCCCGGGAAGGGGATGAATCGCTCACGAGCCCCGGTGGCGATGATCACGGCATCGGTCTGGTGTCGATCGATGCGACCGCGGAAGTCGATCACCAATTCGTTCGGCGATCCGGCATCCACGAGCCGACAGCCGCTCACCAGCTTCACCCCGGCGTTGCGCGCGCGAGCCATCAACCGCCGTGCGGCACTGGGCAGCGCTTGCTCGTCGCGATGACGCCAGATCTGGCCGCCAGGCCGCAGTCCCTGATCTACCAGCAGCACACTGCGGCCCCGCTCGGCCGCTGCTGAAGCCGCCGCGAGGCCCGCTGGGCCTGCGCCGATCACGACGACGTCGGCGTGCCGGACGCGCCTCATTTCCCGGTCTCGATGCGCATGCCGTCGCGCACCGGCTCGAGGCAGGCCCGCACATCCGCTACGCCGTCCACGGTGACCCGACATTCAAAGCAGGTTCCCATGCCGCACAGCGGTGCCCGTGGGTGGCCGCCGAGATCACGCCGAAAAGCGGTGATTCCCGCAGCCAGGAGCGAGGCCGCGAGGGTGGCATTCGCGTCAGCACGCCGCGGGACCCCATCGACGATGAGTGTGACGCCGAGGCTCATGCCACCGCCGTGGTCATGGTGGGCATCGTGCGATCGGGAGCGTAGGGCGAGGGGTCGATCGGCGCAGGACGCCCGGTGATCCCAGCAACGATGAGGTCCGCGGTTCCCGGAGCCAGCGTGATCCCGAGTCCTTCATGCCCGGTGGCGATCCAGAGATCGGGGAGCGAAGGCCAGCGACCGATGAGGGGGAGCTTGTCAGGGGTTGCCGGGCGGAAGCCGGTCCAGGTTCGGAGCACACGAGTGGAATTTACCGCGGGGACGAACTTGGCCGCGCGCTCGAGCATGGCGTTCAGCAGCACGCGGTTGATGCGACCGTCGAACCCGACGAGCTCGCGCGAGGAACCGATCAGCAACTGCCCCGTCCGCCGCGGTTGGATGTTGCAGGCGACCGAGGCCGAGCCGAGCGCATGCGCGCTGTGGAGATACCCGAACTCGATCAATTGACTGCGCACCAGGCCCGGCTGTCGATCGGTGATGACGAGGTGTCCCTTGCGGGGCACCACGGGTAACCCGGGGATCAGCTCAGGGGAATGCACTCCAGCCGCAACCACGATCGCCCCCGCCGGCCGACGCGATCCATTCGCCAGGTGAATCTCGTGCGGAGCGATCGCGGTGACGCGTTCGCCTGAATGGACCGCTGCCCCGAGCGCGGCGGCGCGATCCACCAGCGCTCGTGCCACGGCAGGGGGGTAGCAGACGCCGTCATCCGGAACCCAGAATGCCCCGGCCAGCCCCGGACAGACGTTCGGCTCCTGCTCCCGCACTCGGCGCTCCTCCATCACCTCGGCGCGAACCCCATGCGCGGCGAACGCGGTGATGCGGTCGCGCACCCCGACCAGTTCTTCCGGATGCGATGCCAGCCAGAGGGTGCCGCAATAGTCAATCTCACATGCCTCGGGAAGCGACGGCGCCAGCACCCGCCACCGCTGACACGAATAGGCGGTGAGGGCGAGTTGTGCTGGCGTGTCATCCATCGTGATGAGGTGGCCCATGGCGGCGCCTGTGCTCCCGCTGCCGGGAAACTCCGCATCGTAGAGATCGACCGACAGACCGGCCTCCGCCAGCCCGACGGCCGTCGCCGCGCCGACGAGTCCGGCACCGATGACGGTGACATCGGCTGTCCGCGCCATGTTCAGCCCAAGCCGTGGCGGAAGGGGTCGGTCGACTCGAACATCAACGTCGCGCGCGACGTGACGAAGGCGCGGCCCTCGATGTTGGGGATCAGCTGGTCGCCGTCCTGTTCCAGCCATCCCGTAAAGGTCGATCCCACGATGCTCTCCTGCGTCCAGCGCTCGCCGACCGTCAGCTGGCCCTTCGCGTACAGCGTCGCCATCTTGGCCGAGGTCCCGGTTCCGCACGGAGAACGATCGTAGGCGCCCCCGGGGCAGAGGACGAAATTGCGCGACTGAGCGCCGGCGACCGTGGGCGGGCCGAACAGCTCGACATGATCGATCCGCTCACCGGCGCTGCCGGTAATTCCCTGCCCCTGCAATGCGTCCCTGATCAACATCGTGACGCGAAGCAGCTCGGCCCGGCGCGACAACTCCAGCGGCTGGCCGGGCAGTTCGGTCAGGAAGAACCAGTTGCCGCCCCAGGCGACATCACCGGTGACCGAACCGATGCCCGGGACCTCAAGGGAGACGTCTCGGCGATGGAGGAAGGTCGGCACGTTCCGGATGGTCACCCGACCATCCGTGAGCAGTTCCGCGCTGACCGGACCAACCGTGGTATCGAATTCAAGATGTCCGGGCTCGACACGCCCGAGAAATTCCAGGGTGCGCACCACGCCGATCAGTCCGTGCCCGCACATCCCGAGATAGGACACATCGTTGAAGAAGACGATCCCTGCGACGGCCTCCGGACGGACCGGAGTCGTGAGCAGCGCTCCCACGATGGCGTCATGCCCGCGCGGCTCCAGCACGACCGCGCGACGCAGGTCGTCCTGCTCCCGCCGCATCGACTCACGCCGCTCGAGCATCGTCCGCCCGTCGGGTTCCGGCCACCCCCCGATGACGACACGCGTCGGCTCGCCCTCGGTGTGGGAATCCACCACCTCGATCGGGCCGAGTCGGCTCATCGCACCTTCATCGGATGACCGCCGAGCGATGCGTGGATGACGGCCAGGGCCATGTCGCGCTCGGCGCCCTGCAGCACCGCCCGCGGCGCCCGCACGCGCGCGTTGCCAAGTCCGACCTCTTCCTGCACCAGTTTGATGAATTGCACGAACTTGGGACCGGTATCGAACCGCAGCAGGGGCAGGAACCACTCATACAGCGCGCGGGCTTCGGCGGTTCGGCCTGCCATGGCATGCTCGAAGAGGAGCACGGACTCTTCCGGCATGGCATTGACCAGTCCGGCCACCCAGCCGCGCGCGCCTGCGGCGACGCCTTCGACAATCAGATCATCGAGGCCGACGAAGATCGCCAACCGGTCGCCGATCCGGGCCCGAATCGCGGTGATCCGGCGAATATCGCCACTGGACTCCTTCACGGCGTGCAGGTTGTCGTGACGACAGAGGGCCTCGATCTGTTCCGGCACGAAGTCCGTGCCGTACGCGATCGGATTGTTGTAGAGCAGGCAGGACAGCGGCGTTGCCTCGATCACCGCCGTGACGTGCGCGCGCATCTCCGGCCAGTCGCCGCGGTAC
>JANYAG010000292.1 GCA_025361465.1 Gemmatimonadota bacterium | reverse complement strand
GGGGGACGGCGTACGTGGCGTATGACCAGGTGGCGAAGGCGTCGGAATCGCAGGGGCGTCGCGACGCGACGAAGATCCTGACGATTGCGACGAGCCACGTGGAGTACGCGACCCCGAACCGGCACTATGCGCACGTCGACTGCCCGGGCCATGCGGACTATGTGAAGAACATGATCACATGCGGCTTGTCGCGATTGAATTTTGACTTGGCCATCGTTTTTGAACCTCAAGTTGCGTTGTCGTGCGTCGTGCGGCGTACCCACTGTGATTGCGTGCTGTACCGCACGCCTAACGACTTACCCGGCCGACCGTCCGACCGCCTGCCCGTCTGTTGTCAGAGCTCGCGACCAGGATTGAACTGGTGACCTCGTCCTTACCAAGGACGCGCTCTACCGACTGAGCTACGCGAGCAAGCGGGCGACGAGACTCGAACTCGCGACTCTCAGCTTGGAAGGCTGATGCTCTTCCAACTGAGCTACACCCGCGCTGGTCGTTCACGTACTCGGCCCAGCCAAAAGTGGTGGGGGTAGGATTCGAACCTACGTAGGGCGAAGCCCGGCAGATTTACAGTCTGCTGCCATTAGCCACTCGGCCACCCCACCGAGATCCTGCCCAACCCTGACCCTTTCGGCGCCTCCACTGGAGCTGACGGTGGGACTTGAACCCGCAACCGCCCGATTACAAATCGGGTGCTCTACCAGTTGAGCTACGTCAGCCAAAAACACCGGTCCGCCGGCAGAACCACAACTTACCGGCCCCGCAACCGACAGTCAACTGGGGAGATAGGCCCCCTCGGCGGGTCGGCCAGGTTGGCGCACCCCGGCCGGGGGTCGGTATCCTTCGAGGCCTCGGCCAGGTCCCCCATCCTGACCACGGAGTGCTCCGGCCGGCAGCGCCATGCCAGCCAACCAAGGATATCCAGCCCGATGTCGTGCCGATCGACCGTCCTCTCCAGCACCCTGCTCACCACCCTCCTCCTGACCAGCTCCCTCCCCGCCCAAGTGGTCACCCGGCCCGACTCGGTCGTCCGGCTCCCCGAGGTCGTCCGAACGGTGGCCCGCGATCGAACCTCGCTTTGGAGCCAGGCGGCGTCGTTCGCAGTCCAGCCGGTCGATGACGCCCTCCGGGCTTCGACCAGGCTGGACGAGGCCCTGTCCGGGATCCCGGGGGTACTGGCCCAGTCACGATCCGGTGGGGTGGACCTGCGAATCACCATTCGCGGCTTCGGCTCCCGCGGAGCCGGTGATCGCTCGAACGCCGGCACGATGCGGGGCATCCGGGTGCTGGTCGACGGTTTCCCGGAAACGGAGCCGGACGGCAGGACATCGCTCGACCTAGTGGACCTGGGCACCGCCACCCACCTGGACGTGCTTCGTTCGAACGCCTCGGCGACCTGGGGAAATGCTGCCGGGGGTGTGATCGCCGTCTCAACCCGTCCCGACGACTCCAGGGGAGAGGCAACCGCCCTGGCCTCCACCGGCAGCTTCGGCTTCCGCCGTGCCGTGACCGGCGGCGCAATCCCACTCGGGAATTCGTTGCTCTACGGTTCAGCCACCCGGACGCTCTCCGATGGCTGGCGAGCCAATTCTGGTGGGGAACGCACCCTGGTCAACGCGGCCTGGACCACGCCGGAGCATCGTCCCACCACCCTTGGGATCTATGCCGTCGGGACACGGAATCAGTACTCGATTCCGGGCCCCCTGACGGCGGACCAGGTGGCCGCCAACCCGCAGCAGGCGAACGCCAGCTACCTCGCTCGCCGGGAACGACGCGACAACCAGATCATCCGCGTGGGCTCCACCCTGACGCACCGCTTGGCCGATGCGATCGCGGTCTCGCTGTCGGCGTTCGTGACCGACAAGCATCTGGAGCGTTCCGAACGCGGCACCTACCGCTACTTCGACCGCACGCATCGCGGTGGCAGCGTGCTTGCCGAACGGAGCTTCGGCACGTCGGGAACCCTGCTGGTTGGCGGCGATCTGGCGCTCCAGGACGGCCCGGCGCGATTCTGGTCGCTCACCGCCGCTGGTGAACAGGGAACGACCAAGCAGCAAGACAAGAATGAATGGGCCCGCAATCTTGGCGCGTTCGTCGAGCATGACGTGCCGGTGGGTTCGCGCGTGAACCTGGCGCTCGGCTTCCGCTGGGACGCCATCAACTACCGCTACTTCGATTATATCACGCCGACGCTCAACGCCGAGAAGGACTTCACCCGCCTCACACCGAAGCTGGGGGCGACACTCAAGCTGGCGCCGGCCCATATCCTCTTCGCCAGCCTCGGTGGTGGCGTTGAAGCGCCCGCGGGCAACGAGACCGACCCGCCGGGGACGTTTGGACAGGACACGGTCACTGGTCTCAATCCGCTGCTCGACCCGATCCGCAGCACCACGGTTGAACTCGGAATGCGCCGGCTGATCGCCCCGAGTGGCGGGGCGTTTCTTACCATTTCGTACGACATCGCGCTCTACCAGACCGATGTGCGGAACGAGATCGTGCCCTACCGCGGCGGACGCTTCTACTTCACCGCCGGCAAGGCTCGCCGCCGTGGACTCGAGGCGTCGACGCGTGTCGCGATCGCCGGCGGCCTTGAGATCGGCGGGTCACTCACGCTGCAGGACCACAAGTACGTCGAGTACCTCGTCGACTCGGTGCACTACGGCCGGGCCGGACACTTCGCCGATTACAGCGGCAACCAGGTCGTCGGATCCCCCAAGTCGTACATGGGCGCCGACATGCATTGGTCGCCGGCGTTCAGCAACACGCTGCGCTTCTCGGCCGGCGTCCAGACGATCGGCAGCTATTTCGCGGATGATGCCAATGCGGTCGATATCCCGCGGAGCACGCTCTTCTCGGCCGGGGTGATGATGCGGAAGCCGCTGTCAATTGGCGGCGGCCTCGGGATTCGCGGCGCCGTCACGGTCAACAATCTCTTCGACCGGAAGACCATCGCGAGCGCGTTCCTCAACCCGGACCTGGTCGGCGGCAAGCCGGCGGCGTTCGAACCGGGCCTGCCACGGCACGCGATCGTCAGCTTCACGGTGGATTGGATGACGGGCAGAGAATAAGAAAAGCGACGAGAGAGACGAAAAAAGGGAGAACGGAGATCCGAGAACGGGGTTAGGCTCGCTGAACGGTCGACCCTTCCCGGGTGTCGCGGACTTCCCAGCCGTTCGCCGCCAAGAGCGCGCGGATCCGGTCTGCTTCGGTGAAGTTCTTGGACTGCTTGGCGGCGGCACGCCGCTGAGCCCATGCGGTTGCCCAACCCGCCTGCATTGCAGTGTCCGACGGATACTCCTCAGTCCACTCAATGTCGACGTCAGGAACACCAACGCGCGCCGTCAACCGAAGCCCCTGGACGACGATTGAGCGATCCTGTTGCGGCAGAACTTGCAGCACCCCCGTCGCCTTCGCCCACGCCTCACGGAACGCCTGCGGCGGTTGCTCACCGTGGTCGAGCAGGCGGTTTCCTTCCCGCGCCACCTCGAAGAGTGCCGCCAGTGCGCGAGGCGTGTTGAGGTCATCGTCCATCGCGGCGGCAAACTCGTCGGTCAGGACGAGCGTCAATCGACCGAACTCGCCGTCCTCGCTGGTGGCCGCACCTGCCACCCGGCTGGAGAACTCGCCAAGGCGGCGCGAGCCCTCGCGGGCCGCGGCCAGCGACTCATCGGAGAAATCGAGTGCCTGCCGGTAGTGCGTCGTGGCAAAGAGCAGGCGCACGGTGCCAGCATCGACACCCTCCTCGCGCAGGTCGCGCGCCGTGAGGATGTTGCCCCAGCGCTTCGACATCTTGGTCCCGGACATGGTCAGGAACTCCCCATGCATCCAGACCCGGGCGAAGTCGGCTTGCCCGGTGTGGGCGCAGCTTTGGGCGATCTCGTCCTCGTGGTGCGGGAAGACCAGGTCGACGCCGCCCGCATGAATGTCCAGCATGTTGCGACCAAAGCGCTTGCCAACGAGGTCGAGTGCCATCGCCGAACATTCGAGGTGCCAGCCAGGGCGGCCGCGCCCGAAGGGCGCATCCCACGCCGCGCCGACCTGCTCGTCCTCCGCTCGTGCCGCCTTCCAGAGCACGAAGTCGCGGGCATCCTCCTTGGCGTACTCATCGGCGCTGGTGCGGCCGCCAGCCCCGGCCTTGAGTTCGCGGGTATCGAGGCGTGACAGGCGGCCATAGGCCGGGAAGCGTTCGATGGCGAAGTAGACCGAACCATCGTCACCGCGGTAG
>JANYAG010000285.1 GCA_025361465.1 Gemmatimonadota bacterium | reverse complement strand
CCGCTTTCCCGGCTGGATGGCGTTGATCTCGCCCTGGACCAATCCGTACATGTTCGGCGTGCCCGGCGCCGTGGCGAAGTCATCCATCTCATCGTTGAGCAGGAATCCGGCGCCGGTTACCGTCACCTGTGAGCCGTAGGAGTTGTTGAGGGTCGTCGTGGTCGAGACGGCGCCCCCCTCGGCATCGACGACGGACAAGTGCGTCGTGTTCATGCCGTCACGGATCGAGGGATCAAACGGCGGGGTGGGCGTGGCCTTCTGCAGGTCGATCGTGGCGCGAGCCTTGTTGGCATACGGCTTCGCCACCATGCTCGGCAGCATCGTGAGCGGATGGTAATCGGGATCGCCGAGAAAGCGGTTCCGGTCCGTGAAGGCACGGCGCATCGCTTCGGCTTCGCGATGGAGCAGCGCCGTCGAGCCGAATGGCGGCAGGGGATCGAAGCCTTCCATGATGTTGAAGATCATGGCCAGCGTCGCACCACCAGAGGACGAGGGCGGCATCGACCAGATGGTGTAGCCCCGGTAATTGATCTTGATCGGGACCCGCCACTTGGGCTGGTAGCCGGCCAGGTCGGTCGCGCTGATGATGCCGCCACCCCGCGCCATCTCGTCGGTGATCGCCTTGGCCACCCAGCCGCGGTAGAAGCCGTCGCGGCCATGGTCGCGGATGGCCTCGAGGGTGCGGCCGAGCTCCGGTTGCTTCAGCACGCTGCCAGGTGCCGGCGCCGCCCCCCCCACCAGGAACTGGGACACCGAGGCGGCCGAGTACTTCTGGAACAGCCGCACGTGGCCGGCGATCGACCGCGAGCGGAACGAGTCGACGATGAACCCCTCCCGCGCGAGGCGAATGGCGGGGTCAAGCAGCCGGGTCAGTGGCAACCGCCCGAAGCGCCGATGCGCCTCGAGCATCCCGGCCACAGACCCCGGGACGCCGGATGCCAAGTCGCCATACAAGCTTCGGTCGGTCGGTTTGCCGGTGGCATCGAGGTACATGTCGTGAGTCGCCAGGGCAGGTGCCGTTTCGCGGTAGTCGAGCGCGTAGGTCTGGCCGTTCTTCAGGCGGATCACCATGAATCCGCCGCCACCAATGTTGCCGGCTTCGGGGTGGACGACGGTGAGCGCGAATCCCACGGCCACCGCAGCGTCGACGGCATTGCCGCCCGACTTCATGATGTCCCGCCCCACATCACTGGCAATGACATTGGCCGAGGCGACCATGGCATGCTCCGCATCGGCCACTCGCGACTTGGCAGCTTGGCGCCACCCGGGAGCGACACCGGTCCGTTGGGCGCTCACCGCGGTGGCTGTGACAACCGCGAAGACGAAGGGCAAGGACCATCGATTGCGGCTGGTGAGCACAAGACCCCTGATGTCGGCGTAACGAACAGAGTTGAGGCTGTTTCCCGTTGGCCGTAAGTTAAGCACTCTCAGGTGATCGCCCCCGCCACGCGGACAGCACCAGTGACCGATTCCGGGCAGGACCCGTTGGACCCATCGAGGCGGGCGCCATCCGTCCGGGCGACCGAGCGCCGGAATCCGCGTTCCGTTGACATCGACGTGGCCGAGCCGCTCGAGCTGGTCGATCTCTTCGTCGCCGAGGATATCGCCGTCCCGGCGGCGGTTGGGCGCGCCAGACTCGAACTGGCCCGGGCGATCGAACTGGTGGAGGCCGCTTTCCGGGTGGGCGGCCGGCTCGTCTATGTCGGGGCGGGCACCTCCGGCCGGTTGGGTGTGCTGGACGCCTCGGAGTGTCCCCCGACCTTCGGGACCACGCCGGAGATGGTGCAAGGGATCATCGCGGGTGGGCCGGACGCCCTCGTTCGCTCCATTGAAGGGGCGGAGGACGATCCGGCCGCTGGTCGCGCCGCAATGGACGCGCGGGACGTCCGGGCGCTTGACGTCGTGGTCGGCATCGCCGCGAGCGGGACCACGCCCTTCGTGCATGCCGCGCTCGCCCGCGCCCGAGAGCTTCACGCCAAGACCATCTTCCTGACCTGTACCGTGCCGCCGTCCGCTGTGCAGGAGTCGGTGGATCTCGTCGTTCACATCGGGGTAGGGCCCGAGATCGTCACCGGCTCAACGCGGCTCAAGGCGGGGACGGCGACCAAGCTCGCACTCAACATCCTGACCACTGGCGCGATGGTCCGCCTCGGCAAGACCTATGGCAACCTGATGGTGGATCTGCAGGCCACCAACGCGAAGCTCCGTGATCGTGGCCAGCGGATCGTGATGGAAGTGCTCGGTGTCGACCGCCGGGCGGCGCGTGAGGCGTTGACGCAGGCTGGCGGCGCGGTGCGCACGGCGATTGTGATGCTTCACGAGGGCCTCGCGCGCGAGGAAGCCGAGGCGCGGCTGGCCGCGGTGGATCGCCGCCTGCGCGCCATCGTGGGCCCGCCGCCGCCGGTGACCGGGGCATGAGCGAATCACCGATGCACCTGGTGGGCCTCATGTCGGGCACGTCGCTCGATGGGGTCGATGCCGCGCTGGTGCGAATCGATGGCCCGCTGTCCGTGACCCTGATCGCCTTCGTCCACCGCGAGTACTCCGTCACCGAACGCGGCCGCGTCGAAGCCGTGCTCGGCGGTGGCGAGATCGCCGAGGTGGCTCGCCTGCATGCGGCGCTGGCAGAGTGGGCGGCCGAGGCCGTTGACGCAGTCCTCGCCGCCGGACACCTGCGGGCAGACCGGCTCGGCGGCATCGCGTTTCCCGGACAGACCATCTGGCACGAACCGCCGATCGTCTCATGGCAGCTCGGTGAGCCCGCGATTCTCGCGGAGCGTTTCGGCGTCCGGGTGGTGCACAACTTCCGTTCGCGGGACGTGGCGGCGGGTGGCCAGGGGGCACCGCTGGTGCCGCTGGTCGATGCGCTCTGCTTCGGCGATTCCGGGCACGCGCGAGTCCTGCTGAACATCGGTGGGATGGCGAACGTGACCTGGGTGCCGCGGCGGGCCCAGCTGGAGGGTGTGGTCGGCGCGGACACGGGCCCGGGCATGGCGATCATCGACGCCGTCGCCCACCTGGTTGACCCGGGCCTGCGCTACGATGTCGACGGTCACCTGGCGGCCGCGGGAACCGTCGACGACGCTGTCCTCGCCGACCTGCTCGAAGATCCGTTCTTTCACCTCGCTCCGCCCCGCAGCACGGGCCGGGAACACTTCGGCGTGCACTACGCCGAATCCCTGCACCGGCGGGTGCCGGGTGTCGATGGCGTGCGGACGGCCGTCGCCTTGACGGTCGAGAGCATCGCACGGTGCTGCGAGCGCTTCCTGCCGCACGCCCCGGAGGTGGTGCTCGCCGGCGGTGGCGCGAAGCATCCGGTGCTGGTGGCGGCGCTGTCCGAACGACTGGCACAGCGCGACGTGGTATTGCGACACTTCGACGAGCTGTTCTTCCCCGCCCACGCGAAGGAAGCAGTGGCGTTCGCATTCCTGGCATGGCTGACACTTCACGGCCAGCCGGGCAACGTGCCAGCGGTGACTGGAGCCGAAGGGATGCGGGTGCTCGGGAGTATCACGCCACCCTGAGCCGCCCTCGGGCGGTCAGGGCATCGGTGTTGGGGCGGAGCTGCTCAGCGCGTCAGGAAGAGCACCGTGGCGAGGATGCCCATCACCACGGTCAGAATGGCGAGCACCAAGCCGGTCGACCGGCGCGGCACCGGCTGGTCGGCGACGACGACCGGAGGCCGCGACGCGGGGAACGCTGCCGTGGGTTGCAGGGCCGGCTTTTCATCTGTGGTGACGAGCTCGTGATATCCTGGCTCGTCCTTCGCCGTGACCGGCAGGTCATCACCATCAAAGCGCGCGGCGATGACGGTGATGTTGTCGGGTCCACCCCGCTCATTGGCCATCGCCACGAGCCGCTCACAGATGCGCGAGGTCTCTCCTTCCTCCTCGACCACCGTGGCGATATCTGCCCGGCGCACCACCGTGGAGAGGCCGTCGCTGCAAATGATCAGCACGTCCTTGCGCTGCAGGGTCTGCCAGCTCAAGTCGACCTTGACCCGGGCATCCGGCCCAAGCGCCTGCAGGATGATGTTGCGGCGCTCGCTGGTCTCGGCCTGTTCTTCGGTGAGTTCGCCCACTTCCACCAGGCGCTGCGTCAATGATTGGTCGCGGGTCAGCTGCCGAGCCTCGGCGGCGCGGACCAGATATCCGCGCGAGTCACCGATCTGGGCCAGGTAGAGCCGGTCGCCCCAGACCCCCGCCACCGTGGCCGTCGTGCCCATTCCGCGGACATCGGGGTGTTCGCGGGCATAGCTGTGAATGTGGAGATTGGCGAGCTCGACGGCTTCGCGAAGTCGATGGGCGAACCGGTCCTCGGAAATGTCCCGGTCGCTGCCCCAGGTGTCGATCATGTACTGGTAGATCTGGGTGGCGGCCATCTCGCTGGCCAGCTCGCCGGCGGCTGCTCCCCCCATGCCGTCTGCGACGAGATAGAGGAGGCCTCGTTCACCAATCTCGTATTCCTCGCTCCGTGAGGTGCGCAACGGCACCCGGCCG
>JANYAG010000276.1 GCA_025361465.1 Gemmatimonadota bacterium | reverse complement strand
CTCGTTGCGGTGCAGCACGTCGTAGGTGGCGTAGCGCAACGGCAGCTCGCGATACGAATGCTTCTTCTGCTGGTACATCAGGTAATGCGACGGGCAGTTCATCGGCTTGAGCGAGAAATCGTGCTCGCCACTCTCGTTGTCGAGGACCAGGAACATGTTCTCGCGGTACTTGCCCCAGTGCCCGGAGATCTCCCACTAGCCTTTGTTGAAGATCAGCGGCGTGCGCACTTCGTGATAGCCGTCGCGCTGAAGCTGCTGCATGTACCGCTGCAGTTCGTTGACCACCGCGGTGCCGCGGTCGGTCCAGAACGCGGCGCCGGGCGCGAAGTGATGGAAGAAGAACAGGTCCAGCTGCCGGCCAATCACGCGATGGTCCCGCTTCTTCGCCTCCTCCATGCGCGTCAGGTGCTGGGCGAGGTCTTCCTTCTTGAAGAAGGCCGTGCCGTAGATGCGCTGCAGCATCTGGCGATTCGAGTCCCCGCGCCAGTAGGCCCCAGCGCCCGTGAGCAACTTGAAGTGTTTCAGCTTCGCCGTACTGGGGAGGTGCGGCCCGCGGCAGAGGTCGACGAACGGTCCGTCGGTATAGACCGTGATCGTCTCCTCGGGCCCGAGCTCGCTGATGCGTTCGAGCTTGAGCTTGTCATCGGCGAAGCGACGGTTCGCCTCGTCGCGGGAGACCACCTCGCGGACGAACGGATAGTCTGCCGTGGCGACCCGGGTCATCGCCGCCTCGATCGCCTCGAGATCCTCGGGCGTGAAGGGACGCGGCACTTCGAAGTCGTAGTAGAAACCGTCCTCGATCGCCGGGCCAAAGCCGATGCCCGCCCCGGGGAAGAGTTCGCGGACGGCGGTGGCGAGCACGTGGGCCGCAGAGTGGCGCAACACCTCCAGGGCAGCCGGGTCGCGATCGGTGAGGATGGCGACCGTGGCACCATCATCCAGCGCGCGCGCCAGGTCCTGCACTCGGCCATCGACCCGAATGGCGATCGCGGCGCGGGCGAGGCCGGCGCCGATCATGGCGGCAAGCTCACCCCCGGTGGTTCCGGCAGGAACCTCTCGCGCCGAGCCGTCGGGGAGGGTCACCCGGATCATGCGGTCGGTCGTGGCCATCGTCGCGTGGGACCTCGTCTGCATGGTGAATGTGTCGTAAACATGGCGCCGCCGCGGGCATAGGCCGAGCCGAGCTAGCCATGTAGTTTATCACCATGCCGCGCTACACCGTACGACGCCGCCATTCGACCAATGCCGAACCGGCCCCATCGGGCCTGATTCCGGTGGCCATCGGCCTCGCCACGGGTGCCATCTTCGGCTTCCTGCTGGGCGAGTGGCTGGGGCCGGTCGCCGCCCGGATGGTCCCTCAGTCCGCCGGCGCCGCCCCGCCCCGATCGATGGCCGAACTGGTCCACGATGCCCAGTCGGTCCTGGTCGCCGATGTCCAGCTCCGTGAGTGGCAATTGGACGTCGTCCCGGTCGGCCGCGGGCGGATCGAGCTCCGCGGCTGGGTCGGGTCCCGAGCCGCTCGCACCCGGGCCGCCCGGTTGGTCAACGAGGCCGTGACTGCCGAGGCCGTACTCAACTCCATCCTCGTGCGAGGCGAGGACGACCTGCCTGAGTCGTACCCTGACCACGGGGACGAGGACGTGGTGTCCGCATGAGCGAGCCCCTCGCGCCACAGTACCTCCCGGCGACCATCGAGCCGGCGCTCTATCGCTGGTGGCAGGAGCGCGAACTCTACCAGGTCGAGGCCGACGCCCCCGGCGAGTCGTACGTGATCCAGATGCCACCACCGAATGTGACGGCGATCCTGCACGCCGGCCACGGCCTCAACGACACCATCCAGGACGTGCTGGTCCGCTTCGAGCGGATGCGCGGCCGCAAGACGCTGTGGGTGCCGGGCACCGATCACGCAGGGATCGCCACCCAGAACGTGGTCGAGAAGCTGATCGCGAAGGAAGGCAGCACGCGCTTTGATCTCGGCCGCGAGTTGTTTGTCACCCGGGTGTGGACATTCGTCAACGACACTGGCGGCATGATTCTGGAGCAGCTCAAGGCCCTCGGCTGCTCGTGCG
>JANYAG010000271.1 GCA_025361465.1 Gemmatimonadota bacterium | reverse complement strand
CTCGTTGCTCCGTGGCGATATGCCCTGACCCCGCTGGTGGTCCACTTTGCCTTCGCCATGGGCTGGCCGCATCGGGTCAACAGTTGGGCTGGGCTGATCACCGCCTGGTATCTCCTGCACGCCGGCCTGCTGGTCGCGGCGATCGGCGGCCTGTTCACCGACGAGCGGCCGCTGCTCCTGGCGATCGACGAGACCTTTCGGGCCCGGATCCTGGAACCTTCCGGGCTCCTGGCAGCGGTCCTCGTCCTGCTGCTCGCGCTCGCTTCGGTGGACCAGCGCCGCTCGCGTCGCCGGTCGATCGCCTGGGCGCTGAGTGCCGTGTTGCTCGGCGCGACACCGTTCATCGCCGTGACCTTCTTCCCCGGCCTCGATGTCAGCAACGCGAACAACGTCGCCTCCTCACACCTCGCGCTCGTCGCCTTGCCGATCCTGGGGCTCGCGGCCATCCTCGCCATCCCGTTCCATGACCCGCTGACTCGCGATCTTGCGGCGTTCCGGATCGCCCAACAAGTCCTCGACACGCCGGAACTGGCGACGGGGCTTCGCGACCTGGCGGAATCCCTGTCGGGCACCCTCGAGGCCCAGGGTGTGGTGGTCCGGTTGACGACCCCGCCCGTGGTGGCGACCGCCGGAAGCGTCCGGTCCGCGCCAAGTGGTCCGGTGGTGGCCGAAGCGGAAATCATCGATGACGGCCGCACCCTGGTCGCCCCGATTGGCCGGACCGGCGATCCGCTGGGCGATGTCCGGGTTGAAGGCCGCTTCGTCAACGCCTTCACCGAACACGAGCGTGAGTGGCTCATGGCGGTCCTCCTGCCGCTGGGACCCGTGATCAGGACTCGCTGGCGCGAACTCGACCATGACCGGCGCGCCGCGGACATGCGGCACCGGGCGGTTCAGGCGGCGGACGGTCTCGTCGACGCGACCCACCTGCTGCCGACGCGGATCTCGGATGACTCGATGGCCGTCCCGCCGGCGGTCGACGCGCGCGAGGTGCTCTCCCAGCTGGGTGAGGGCGTCAAGATCGTGTCCCGGCAGGGCGAGGATCTCGAGTCGGCCGCGGGCGAAGTGCGGACGCACACACGCACCGCTAGCGACGAAGTGGCCAGGGCACTCGATGCCATCAGCGCCATGAGTGCCGAACTCGGTCGCGTGCTCCAGCGAAGTGATGAGATCGCGACCAACAACGAGACCGTCAGTGGCGTCGCCTTCCGCACCCACTTGCTGGCGAACAACGCGGCCCTCGAAGCAACCCGAGCCGGTAGTGCCGGGCGCACCTTCGGCGTCCTCGCCACCGAGATCGGCCGGCTCGCCGACACGACCGCCGCCACATCGACCGCGATCGGGACGCAGACCGCCGCGCTCACCGAGGAGATCGCCCGCCTGCGTTCGACGATCACCGTGGTGCGCGGCGCGCTGGAGACGGCAATCCATGAGGCGGAGGTCAGCGAGGAAGGTTCGCGACGATTGGCAGAAGCCGCTGCCGCGCTCGAGGCAGCGGCCCGCTCCCTCCGTCCCGCGGTCGATGAGGCCAACACGGTGGCCAAGCGGCGGTCCGCGCGGGACCAGCACCTCTCGGCAACCCTGGAACGCTTCCTCTCCGAGCGCGCGGCGATGGCGCGCCTGCTGCTGACCCACCGGGATGCACTCGACAAGGTGGGCTCGGCACTGCGGCGGCTGGAAGAGCCGGCCACCTCCGTGCCAGCGGCGGGCCGGCCCAGGGAGCGCCGCTAGCGGCGCGTGCCACGACCCTTGCCACCGGGTCGGGGCCCACGATCATCACGCCCGCTCCGGTCCGGTCGTTTCGCCCGCCGCTCCGCCTTCCGCGTACTCGCCCGATCCAGCTGCTCGCGCAACGCGTCGATCGAATCGGCGCTGAGCAGCGTCCCCTCCTTGCGAACCGCAAAGACCAGCGGGCGATCGAACTTCGGCAGGTCACCGGCGCGCAGCCGCCTCGCCTGGCCTTCGCGCAGCATCACGCGGACCACCGGCTTGCGATCCCGCACGGCGTATTCGAGCGATACCACGTCGCCGTGCACACGCACACTCGACGGCAGGGCGTCGAGATGGGCGCGCTCGGTCGCCGGCACCAGCGCCTCGACGTCAAGGAGCAGTGGGGTCCGCTGGAAGTCATCCCACGAGGTGACGTCCTCCACTTGCGCGCGCAGCATCGCGCGCAGCGCCGCCGGCTCGAGCGCGCTCAAGGCCCCGCCCGACCGGCGCCAATACTCGTCGAGGCGAGTGACCGCCCGGCCCAACTTCGCTCGCGAAGGATGTTCGATCGCCTCCCCGAGCAGGGCATCGACCAGCAGTTCGCGTGCGGCCGTTCGCAGGCTGTCCGGGATCTCCGCCTCGATCCGCTCGAGCTTCGTCTCGAGTTCGAAGCCGAAGTAGAGCAGGCGGCGCGAGACCGAGAGCCCTTGTCGTTGCCGGTACCCCGCGAGAATCAGGGTCGGCGGGCCCCACGCCGCGTACCGCCGCACCAGTTCGAGCGGAATCGTGGTGCCCTCGATGCTGGCCCGCGCCACCCCGGCGCGATCGGCGAAATAGCGCAGGTTGCCCGCGATGGCTCCCCAGTCCTGCGCCACCGAGGTCTTCGAGATCCGGACTTCCTGACGATCAGCGGTCTGTTCGTTGATGGCGAGGTCAAACGGCTGCACCCGGGCGAGCAGATCAACAAACCTGGTGCGCAACTCCCGATCGGCCACCGGCAACCGCGCCGGCAACTCGACATCGAGCGCCCGATACGCCGAGGCGAGTCCGAGCGCGCCATCCTCGACCGCCTTGACCAGGACCCCGCGACGATCCGCCCACTGGGCCAGTTGCTCCTCGTCGAAGATGTGGCGCCGCAAGCCGTGCACCTCGCCGATTGCTCCGCATTCGTTGATCGCCTCGGCCAGCAACGCGTATGCTGTCAGGTGATCACTGCCCGGCACGACGACGCCACGGAGATCGCGTTCCTCGCGCGTCATCCGATGCAGCGAGTCGATGCCGCTCGCGCCGGCGACCACGGGCAGCAGGGCGGTGTCGGCATGGACCAGCAACTCGGCCCAGGGACGCTCGACCGGCAATGCCTCGACCTCGCGGCCGTACCGGGTCAGGCGGCCGGCCTCGATGAGCCCACGCTCCGTCAACTTCCGCACCGCCCGCTGGTAGGCCACCTGATCGAGCGGCACCGGCAGATCGAGCCCGCTCGCATCCACCCCGATGGCCGCACAGGTCATCGCCACGCGCTCGGCGTCACCCGCCAGCTGAAACTCGGGCGGTTGGGGTGTCAGCGTGTTGAAGTCGAGGTCGCGATCGGAGAGAATCACCACCTCGCCATTCTTCACCCGGCCGTGCACCCTCCCCGCCATCTGCAGGATCTCGTTGGCACCGAGATACAGCCGATGCAGCACGTTGCGACCGCGCTCGACGACGTTGCTGTACCGGGCGTCATAGATCACCACCGTATCGAGTCCCGGCAGATTGAGCGCGGATTGTCCCGCCGCCGTCATGGCGAGCAGGTACGGCTTCTTCACGTCTCCTTCGAGAAACGGGCGAATCACCCGGATCGGCATCCCCCCGTGATAGAACGCGGTCGCGAGCCGAGCAAAGCGCTCCCCCAGCCCCTGCCCGAGCTGTTCGACCTCGGCGCGCGTCGGGAGGAACACTGCCACGCCGCGCTCCTCCTTGATGAAGCGCCGAATCGTGCGCTCATCAAGAAAGACGTCGGGCTTGCGGGCGATCACCGACACGTGGGCCTTGCGCGCCGGATCGAACGCCGAGGTTTCGAGGACCTCGTCGCTGCGGAGGTACTCGCGATAGAACGCCGGATCGACCGTGGCGGAGAGCCAGATGAAGCGGCAGCCGAGGCGACGGCCGAGCGCGAGGCAAAGCTCCAGTTCGGCGGACGTCTGGTGAATTTCATCGACCACGATGGTATCACCCGGAGCGATCAGGTCATCGGTGAGCCAGCGGCGCGCGATCCCCGTGGTGACCACGACCACGGTGCACGAGGGCGTCTCAGGCGTCGCCTCGCGTTCCCGGTTGACGACACCGACGACCAACGGCGCCTGGAGAATCGCCTCGGCCATCAGCCGGATGCCAAGCGTCTTGCCCGTGCCGGTGCCCGCCACGATACCAAAGGCCCGCCCCTCGGAGGCCCAGCGACGGATTTCCTCGCCATGGCTGCGCTCGAGAACGGTGTCGACATGGGTGTGCAGGGCGAGTTCGATCGTTTCGCAGGCAGCGCGCGTGGGCGCAATCACGATGATCCGGCCGCGAGGCCGCTCCGCCCGGCGGAAGGCGTCGGGATCGGGTGGCAGGATGTGGTCGCGGATGAGCTTCACCACGACAAGTTACACCGCGCTGGGCGTCATCCGCGCCGGGGTGGCAGCCGGGTATATTCGCCCGGCGAGGGCCTGATCATGGCGGGGCGAGCGCTCCGGAGGAGTGATGCAAGGAAGAGTCTGCCTGGTGACCGGGGCCAACCGTGGTATCGGTCGCGCGACCGCCGAGGGACTCGCGCGCCGTGGGGCGACCGTGATCATGGTCTGCCGGAACCGGGCAGCGGGAGCGCGCGCGCGGCAGGAAGTCATTGCCACAACAGGCAACATCCAGGTCGAGCTGCTGGTGGCTGACCTGGCCGTGCAGGCCGAGGTCAGGGCGCTGGCGCAGGAGGTCCGGGCCAGGTATCCCCAGCTCCATGTCCTGGTCAGCAATGCCGGCGTGTATCACCAGCAGCGGGTGACCACGGCCGACGGCATTGAGGCCACGTTCGCCGTCAATCACCTCGCCAGCTTCATCCTGATCCGCGCCCTCCTCGACATCATGCACGCTGGGGCCGCGGCCCGCATAGTTCTGGTCGCTTCCGCAGCGCACTGGCGGGTGTCCGACCCGGAGGATTGGGAGGGTACCAACGGATATCGCCCCTTCAGCGCCTACTCACGTTCGAAGCTTGCCAACGTGATCTTCGGGTACGACCTCGCCCGTCGGCTCGAAGGCACCGGCGTCACCGTCAACAGCTGCCATCCCGGATTGGTCCATTCCCAGTTGCTCGAGGCGATCTACGACCGCTGGTGGTTGCGGTGGCTCTACCCGGCGACCAAGAGACTCCTCACCATCTCGGCCGAACAAGGCGCCGAGACGGTGCTCCACCTGGCGACAGCACCGGAGCTCGCCGGTGTCACGGGGAAGTACTTCCATAACCGGAAGGCGGCCGCGTCGTCCCCGCTGTCACACGACACCGCGTTCGGCGATCGGCTCTGGCAGCTGTCGCTGCGAGCGACTGGAGAACGCCCGGCAGCGAACGGCCGGGCGATCGCGGCCCAGTGACGTGACTTGAACGACAGAGCGGGGGCGCCAATCAGGCACCCCCGCCCCTCTGTCGACCGCGCCGTCCCGCTGCCACTCGCCTTATGGGCGAGACCGTCCGCCACGGGCGTCTGGTCCACGGCGATTGTCCTGCCGTTGCGCGCCCTGACCGCGGGCATTCTGGTTGCGCTGGTCCTGTCCCCGAACCTCCTGGCCGCGGGGCACCTGGTACCGGGGGGCCTGGTTCTGGTAGTTCCGGCCGCCATTGTATCGGCCGCGGTCGTCCCGAGCGCGCAGGTTCTGGTCACGATCGCCGCGGTCCTGGATGTAGCGGTCATTGCGATAGCTGTCGTCACGACGTCCCCAGTTGTCGTTGCGGCCATATCGCTGTTCCCAACGCACGTCACGAGGCGGGAAGAAGTACCGGTTGCCGTAGCGATAGATCACGAATGGGCGGGCGCCGCGAATCGGGCGCTCGAAGTATCGGCCGAGGTAGAAATAGACCGTCACCGGTTGCCAGTATCGATAGTACCCATCGACATCCCAGTCACCGTAGTCATCGCGGTCGTAGTCGTAGACCGTGATCTCGGGCGGCAGGTACCCCTGGTCGTAGATCACTTCCGGCTGGTAGCGGCCAATCGGAATATCGATGTGCACCCTGGCGTTGATCTGGGCGGTGGCCGGCGAGGCCGCGATGGCGGCGAGCAGGGGGATCACGGTGAGCATGGTCGGGCGCATGACAGCCTCCTGAAGTAGCGTGACAACTCACGCACCCAGGTAGTGCGAGCCACGTGCCACCTCGTAACTCGCTGGCCCGGCGTCGGTTGGTCGTTGCGCTCCCTGGTCGCACCGTCCACGGGCGTGGACACCTGTCCCGCTGGGCGGCGGCGTTTCCTCCCGGTGGCCGGGATGGTATGTTCGTCCCCGGAGCGAACTGCGCTTCGTGATTTCGACGAGGGAAGCTGTGGGCACCTTTCGCGTGAGTGTGAGCAAGGATTACCTGGCCTTTTCATCGGCCCATTTCATCACGCTTCGTGGCCACACCTGCGAGTCGCTGCACGGCCACAACTATCGCGTTGGCCTGACCGTGGAAGGACCGATCGACGCCGAATGTCTGTTCGTCGTGGACTTCGCCATCCTGAAGCGACTGGCCCGGAAGTACGTGGAGCAGATCGATCATCGCGTGCTGCTCCCGACCGGAAATCCCAAGCTGGCCTTCCGCGAAAGCGGCGGAAACACCTGGGTCGACTACTTCGGCATCCCGACGTATCACCTGCCGACCCACGACTGTGCCATGATGCCGATCGCCAACACCACCGCCGAGATGATCGCCGAGTGGTTCGCGATTCATCTGCGCAACGACCTGAAAGCGGAAGGGGCGAAACTGACCTTCCTCGAAGTGGAGGTCGAGGAGTCGATCGGCCAGACGGCGACGTACAGCGAACGACTGGATTGACCGGACCCCAGCACCGAGGCGATCGATGGCTACCAAGGAACCGGTGTACGCTGGCGACGTCCTCACTGCGAAGCTGACCACCTTGCCCCACTGGAATGGGGCCGACGGCTGGCTGCGGCGTGAATACGTCACCGACGGATGGCGGACCACGATGTTGGCGGTGAATGCCATCGCCTTCCTGGCCGAAGCGGCCAACCATCATCCCGACCTCGAAGTGCACTGGAACCGGATCGTGGTGCGACTGCAGACCCACTCGGCCGGTGGCGTGACGGACAAGGATCTCCAGCTCGCTTCACAGATCGAAGCCACGGTCACCTGGCAGCCCGCGGGCGGCTTCCCAGGACTCGAGGGACAAACCGCTGGCTGGGTGAAGCGCTGACCCCGCAGTCCGGTCGCAGATCAACGTGTCGGTGATTCTCCCGCTCGACCCAATCCTCTCGCCCACCGACGCCCTCACCACACTGGGGCGTTTGCCCCGGCCGGTGCTCCTCCACAGCACGATGCCGTCCCATGCGATGGGGCACTGCAGCTATTTCGCAGCAGACCCGATTGCCGTGCTCACCGGGGACGCCGCGGAATGGGGCGCCATGCGTACCCAACTCCGGGCGACCTTCGATCCAGGATGTCCGCATGACGCGGCGCTGCCCGACTTTCAGGGTGGCTGGCTGGGCTGGCTCTCCTACGAGGTGGGCAGGGCATTCGACCGGATGCCGCTCGCCGAGCACGATCCGTTCAAGGTTCCGGACATTTCCCTCGGGCTCTACGACTGGGTGATCGCCTGGGACCACCGCGCGTCGAAGCAGTGGTTGATCAGCACTGGCGTCGACGCCAGTGGGAAACGTGACGGGGCGAGGGCGAGCCGGAGAGCCGCAGAGGTGATGGCCCGACTGACGCCCCCGGCCCCGGCCCGATCCGGTCCGGAGCGACCGGAAGCAGTAGCGGCGTTTCCCGGGGTGCCCCCGGGGCTGCGCGCCGATTTCGCGCCGGCGGAATATCGCGCTGCCGTGGCAAGGGTGATCGACTATATCCTGGCCGGCGACATCTTTCAGGCCAACCTGACCCAACGCTTCACTGCCCCGTTCACCGGTGATCCGCTCCACCTGCTCGCGGCCCTCGAGCGCTCGGCACCGGCACCGCTCGGCGCGTGCATCCGGCACGACGACACCCAGCTCTTCAGCGCGTCGCCGGAGCGCTTCCTCCGGTACGATCCCCGCTCGAGGGTGGTGGAGACCCGGCCGATCAAGGGCACCAGGCGGCGCGATCCCGAACCACGGCGTGATGCGGCGCTGGCGCGGGAACTGACCGCGAGCGAGAAGGACCGGGCCGAGAACGTGATGATTGTTGACCTGCTGCGAAATGACCTGTCGCGCGTGTGCGAGGCGCGCAGCGTGGCCGTCGAAACGCTCTGCCAACTCGAATCCCACGCGACGGTGCACCATCTCGTCTCGGTGATCACCGGCCGGCTCCGCGCCGGACAGGACGCACTCGACCTGCTCGGGGCGACCTTTCCCGGCGGCTCGGTGACCGGCGCCCCGAAACTCCGCGCGATGGCGATCCTGGCCGAACTGGAACGCGTGCGGCGAGGCATCTACTGTGGCGCGATCGGCTGGCTGGGTCTCGACGGCGGCCTCGACTTCAACCTCGCGATTCGCACCATCATCGTGAAGGATGGCGTGGCAGCCATCCACGCCGGCGGCGGGGTGACGGCACTGTCGGATCCCGATGCGGAGTACCGCGAGACCCTCGACAAGGCGCGTGCGCTCATCGCTGCCGTGGCGGAGGCGTCGTGATCCTCCTGCTCGATCACGACGATTCGTTCGTGTTCAACCTCGCCCGGTACGTCGAGGAACTCGGTGAAAACCCGCGGATCATCCGGGCCAGCGCAATCACCTTGCCTGAAATCGCCGCGCTCGGACCCGACCGGATCATCCTCTCGCCCGGACCGGGCACTCCGCGCGACTGCCCGCTCGCCCTTGCCGTGATCCGCGACCTCGGACCCGCGATTCCGATCCTCGGCGTCTGCCTGGGGCATCAGTGCATTGCCGACGCGTATGGCGCGACGGTGGCGCGGGCGGGGCACCCGCGACATGGGATGACGTCGGCGATCACCCACGATGGACGCGGCGTCCTCTCCGGCTTGCCCTCCCCGTTCCGCGCCACTCGATATCACTCGCTGGCCATCTCACCCGACGGCGTACCGCCAGATCTCGAGCTCACCGCGTTCGCGGACGATGGCGAGATCATGGGCGTGCGGCACCGCACCCATCCGGTGGAGGGTGTGCAGTTTCATCCCGAGTCCGTGAGCAGCGAACATGGTCACCGGCTGCTGCGCAACTTCATCCGGCAATCCGGCCGGCACTGACGCCTCAGAGGTTTCGGTCCCTGCTCCGTTCGCGGCGCCAACCGTCCATCCCACCCACCTGCCCCGCGTCCCCGATGATGCAGACCAGCACGACCACCATGAGGAGCAGGTAGAAACGGCCACCGAGGGATGCCGCCCCGCCGGCCGCGAGGACGAGCGCCCCGACCACGAGCCCGGCGAAGACGCCCGCCACGCGCGTCCGCAAGCCCAGCACGAACAGCACTCCGGTACTCACCTCGATCCAGGCGAGCAGCCCGGCGACGAAGGCACCGTTGGGAAGGAGCAGGTCACGGACGATGGCGACGAGGAGCCCCGACCGGTGCATGGCCAGCCAGGCGGAGAGCCGGATCGGCAGCTCGAGCTGCCAGGTGAGCGCCGTCACCGGCACCGGCAGGACGCCCGCGACGAAGTAGAACTTCATCTTGCCGGCCGCCCCGACGGTGAGGAGCACGCCGGTAATGACGCGCAACAGCGCAAGGGCCCGCGCCGCTGGCAGGGCGTTGCTTCGGGTCATCGGCCTAGTCGCCGAATGAAATGCCGAGATGTCGGCCCGTGAGAATCACGCCGGAGTCGAGCGGGACCAGCTTGGTCTTTCCGGCGACCTGATCGAGGGGCAGTCGCGTGAGATTGGGCGGGTTGTACGCGATCATCACGCCGTACTCGCCATCCGCGATGGAGCGCACGGCGGCGGAACCGAAGCGAAGTGCGAGGAGCCGATCGAACGTGGTCGGCGAGCCGCCGCGCTGCAGGTGGCCGAGCACAAGGGTGCGGGTCTCCTTGCCCGTGCGCTCGATGATGCCGCGCGCCACCAGTTCCCCGATGCCGCCCAGGCGATCCATCTCGCCCGCAGCGCCGGTGGCACGCAAGATGGCGGACCCGCCGCGCGGAACGGCCCCTTCGGCCACTACCACGATCGAGAAGTGGCGGCCGCGGTGTTCGCGCTCCCGGATCTTTTCGCAGACACGCTCGATGTCGAACGGGATTTCGGGAATGAGGATCACGTCGGCCGTCGCGGAAATCCCGCTGTGCAGAGCGATCCATCCGGCGTAGCGTCCCATCAACTCGACGACCATGACGCGATCGTGCGATTCCGCCGTGGTGTGCAGCTTGTCGAGTGCCTCGGTGGCCGTGGACACGGCGGTGTCGAACCCGAACGTGGTTTCGGTCCCGACCACGTCGTTGTCGATCGTCTTGGGCACGCCCACCACAGGAAGGCCGTTACGCCAGAGCTCACCGGCAATGGTGAGCGATCCTTCCCCACCAATGGAAATGAGCGCATCGATCCGCTCGCGCTGGAAGGCCGCGATCAGTTCGTAGCAGCGGTCCACCTCGACGACCCGGCCATCAGGCTGGAGCTTCGGCCAACGGAGCGGATTGCCCTTGTTCGCGGCGCCAAGAATGGTGCCGCCAAGATGCGTGATGCCGCGCACCTCGTTCGGCCCCAGCGGCACCAGTCCCTTGCCGTCGAAGAGGCCCTGGAATCCGTGACGGATCCCGACGGTCTGCCAACCATGATCGGCGGCCGAGAGGACCGCGGCCCGGATGACGGCGTTGAGTCCGGGAGCGTCTCCGCCGCCGGTTGAGATGGCGATCTTCACGAGCGGTCGATGAATTCCTGTAGGAGTCGGACTACTTCACCAGGCTCAGCATGGCGGCCCGTGGCGCGCTTCGAGTAGATCATGGCATCATCGAGCGTGACATCAAACACCCCCCCACTGCTCCGATGCATCTGCACCAGTGCCTCGGGATACCGGACCCGCACCTCGGCCGCCAAACTGGAGGCCCGTGGCTCGTAGTTTCAAACCGTGCAATACGTGATGTCGAGTCGCATCTGGGCTCCTGATTGGTGCCATTGACCTCGGAACAATGTACACCGAGCCACCACCAGGCGAACAACACCGCCGACGAACCACTATGCTTCCCGACATGTGGACCCCCCGACACCGAGCCTGGCTCCCCCTGCTCATCTGCATGCTCGGCGCGACGGCGGCGCCGGCGCAGCACGCGGCCAAGCGAACGGCAGGCCGGACCGTCAGGCCCAAGGTAGTGCAGGCAGTCCGGCCGGCCGCGCACACCGACACCAACGCCACGCCCTGGTCGCACCACAAAATCCCCGTGATGCCGGGCGCCCTCTTCCCGGCGACCCGCATCGTGGCGTTCTATGGCAACCCTCGCTCGACACGGATGGGGATCCTGGGGGAACTGCCACCGGAGCAGATGCTCGCGAAGCTCGATGGCATCGCCAAGGAGTGGGCCCGAGCCGACACCTCCCTGGGAGTTCGCGCGGCGCTGCACCTCATCGTGACGGTGGCGCAGGGCAGGCCGGGTACGGACGGAAAGTACCGCCTGCGACACCCGGACTCGCTGATCGCCGAAGTGGCGCGCTGGGCCGAGAAACGTGGCTGGCTCCTCTTCCTCGATGTGCAGGTTGGACAGAGTTCGGTCGCGGCCGAACTCCCTCGCCTCGTGCCATGGCTCCGGAAGCCATGGGTGCATCTGGCGCTCGATCCGGAGTTTTCGATGCCTTCAGGGCGGGTGCCGGGGACGAAGATCGGCACCCTCGACGCCCGGCAGATCAATGAGGCCATCGACGTGCTGGCGACCCTCGTCGACCAGGAACACCTGCCACCAAAGGTGCTCGTCGTCCACCGCTTCACCGAAAACATGCTGACGAATTACCGGGACATTCACACGGATCCGCGGGTCCAGGTCGTGATCGACATGGACGGATTTGGGGCGCCGTCCCTGAAGAAACGGATCTATGATCTGGTCGTCTCGCACCGCCCGGTGCAGTTCACGGGCATCAAGCTCTTTTTCAAGAACGACCAGCCGATGATGTCCATGCGCGAAGTGCTGCGCCTCGCGCCGATCCCGCTCTACATCCAGTACCAATAGGACGCGCATGCGCGAATGGATCGGAACATTGCTCTTGCTGGTCCTGCCGGCTCCCTGGCAGGACGGCGGCTGGCAACTGGTCACGCCACGCCACCTGAGACAGACCGGCAGCCTGACCGACCTGCGCATGGCCGAGACGAGCGGAGCCGCCGTCAGCCGACGCAACCCCGGGATCATCTGGACCATTGACGATTCAGGCAATCCTCCCGACCTGATCGCCACCGACACCCTGGGTCGATTCCGGGCCGACATCTCGCTGGATGGCGCGACCAACATCGACTGGGAAGAGGTCGCCCTCGGTCCCTGCCGCCAGACGACCTGTCTCTACATCGCCGACACGGGCGACAACAATGAGACCCGGGCCGAAGTGCAGCTCTATCGCCTGAATGAGCCAACCCTGATCCCCTCGAGCCTGATCCTGGTACAGTCCGCGACAGCGAAGTTCGAGAGGCTGAGGTTCCGCTACCCCGACGGACCCCATGATGTCGAGGCGATGGCGGTCCTGGGCAACGGCGATGTCCTCCTGGTCACCAAGGGACGTTCGCATGGAGTTCTGGAGTTCCGAATCCCAGCTTCGGCCTGGGGGAACCCCGGCATCGCGAGCGCGGAACGGGTCGACTCGCTGCCCATCAACGCCTCAGTCGGTTCGGGACAGTTGATCACCGGAATGGCGATTTCCCCGGATGGCCGGCGAGCGATGGTGCGGAGTTACCGGGAGATCTTCCCCTTCGCTCTCCGGGCTGATGGAACGATGCGCCCCCTCGGCAAGCCCACCAGTTGCGACATCCTTGGCATTGAACCGCAGGGCGAAGGAATCGCGTTTCTGGACAACCGGTGGCTGGTTCTGACAAGTGAGCGGGGCCTGTTCAAGGCGGGGACGGTATTCGTGCTGGAGTGCCCGGTGGAGTGATTTCGGTCATGGCGGCCTGGCATCTCGGTGCACTCTCGGAAGCGAACTGGGACAATGACGATATCAGTTGCACCAAATACGACTACACGTAAGATACTGTCACATAACGACTTTCAGAGCCGAGCGGAAACGAAGTAGTAGAATCCACAACTCGGGTGCCACATCGCTGGTTTTTGAGGTCAATAGTCGGTAGATTTGCCCCGCGTTTCCGCCGATTTTCGCATCCCTCGCCGCGCGAGGAGCCGCTCCCTGGACTTCCCTACCACGCACCGCATCCCGATCACGTGGCTGACACAGCACGGCGGTCCCTCGCTGCGATACCGCACTCTGGCAGAACTTGCCCCGCCAGGGATGTTCAACCGGGCCGTCCTCGCCGAGGCTCTCACGGCCGCTGTGCAGTCACCTCAAGTTTCGGCGATCACCACCCGGCAGGAAGAGACCGGGATGTGGGGGGGCAACTTCCTCGCCTACCAGCCGTCGGAGAAGGAAGGCATCGAAGAACTTGGCACCGTGGCGCAGTACCGCCGCCTGTTGCAGCTCGGAATCCCCACGGCAACCCGTCCCTTCCGCGTCGCAGACCGGGTGATGTTCCGGTCACTGTCCCGGGACGAGGACCCGCTGCTCAATGGCGAGTTTGCCGATGCCATCGACGAAGATCCGGAGACCGCTGAGCCGTATCGCAACCTGATTCGTGATGGAGTGTGCGCGGCGCTGGCGGAGGCGGGGCGTGAAGACGATCCGCGACTGCGTGGCGCGGCCCATAAGACCATGAGCGCCGTGTCGGCCTTTCTCCGCTCGCCATTGTCGGCCGATCCTTTCATCAAGAAGAGTGGGTCGTGGCAATTGCACCCCGACGCCGCGCCGCCGAGCTGGCTCTCGCTCGCGACGCTCTCGGCAATGCCGTCGTTGCAGCGAGAGCGGGCGGGGTTCGTGGACCGGCTCAGCCAGTACCTGGCCCAGCCCGTCGTCAGTCGCTCCTTTTCGGTGGCCGTCGGAAAGCGGACCCATCGGCCGATCTATCTCCTGTTCGGTGACCCGATCGAACTCGACCCGAAGGCCAAGGGACTTCCGAAAGACATTCCGCTGGCGCTCCATTTCATCGACCTGCTGGCGGGCATGGGCATGCCCCAGTTGCTGACCGCTCCGAATGCCAGCGCAGGATTCGCGCGCTTGCTTGAGGACATTGATGCCGATGGCGTCTGGCACCCGAAGAACCTGCGATCGCAGCCGAAGCCCAGCACGCCGTTGACCTACCACTGCTGGCCGATTGCCCCCGACGATGGCGAACTGGCCTCCCGCCAGGCGGACATCACGTTCCGGCTGGCGCGGATTGCGAAACAGCTCGGCTGGCGACTCGAGTACTCGTGACATGGAGTCGCGCCTCGACCTGACACCGTTTGGCTTCACGCCGACGGAAAGTCTGATCTACGAAGTCCTGCTCACCGGCGGGCCCGGCACCGGCTATACCATCGCCCGGGCAGCCGGGATCGCGCGTGCCAACGTGTACGCCGCCCTCGAGGGGCTGGTGACCAAGGGCGCCGCTCGGGTCGAGGACGGCCGGCCGCGCCAGTTTCGTCCCGAGCCGCCGAGCACGCTGCTCGCCCGGTTGAGCGATCGACAGGGCGAGGCGATGGAGCGTCTCAGCGTGGCGCTCACCGCCCTGACGGTCCCCGACACCCCCACGCTGGTCGAGATGAACTCGCCACGGGGAGCTGTGCAGTTGATGGGCCACGAGATCGCCCGAGCGGAGCGCAGCGTGTCGCTGCTGGCACCGCCGGACGGCTGCTTGACCCTGGCACCCCACCTTCGCCGTGCGGCGGCGGCCAACGTGACCCTCGAGGTCACCTCGACGGCGGCGGTCCCGCTTGGCAGCATCGACGTGACCATCATTCCCGCTCCGTCCTGGCCCGGCGATCCCGTGCTGCTCGTGGTCGACGATCGCGCGGCGCTGAGCGGGGCTCGAAATGGCGATCGCTTCAGCGGCCACTGGGGCAGCGCACCGGCGTTCGTCGCCTCGGTGCAGCGCGCCTTGACCGCCTTGCGGGAGGGTCGATGAGCGACACCGATGACGGTGCCGTTGACCAGGCGTTCATCATCCTGCAGCGGGAATATCTCGCCGATGCGCCAGCGCGTCTGGCCGACCTGCGGAAGGACCTGGCGGCATTCCGCACCGGAGAGCCTGATGCACTCGAGTCGTTGCGGCGACGGTTTCATCAACTCGCCGGATCCGGTGGCTCGTACGGCATCCCTCGCGTCACCGACATCGGGCGCGCGATGGAACATCGGATCCTGACACCACCGCCGGTGACGGCCAACGATGCCGACCTCATCGAGCAAGCCATCCAGGACCTGAAGCAGGCGTTCGACCAGGCGGGCATCGACTTCGCCGAACCGGTGCCGATGGGGAAGATCCCCGGCTTCGCGTATCGCACCCTGCTGATGATGGCGGCCTCCGCCACGCGGGAGCGCCTGGTCGAAGCACTTCAGGAGGCGGGTTTCGTGGTTGACGCCCGTGACCATGAAGTCGACCCGTGGGACCTGGCGCCGTCGGAGCGGCCGGATCTGGTGGTCTTGTCCACAGATGTCGCCGTTGATCCGCTCGCGCGGGTGCGCATCTGGTCCTCGGTCACCGCTGACCGGCCGCGCGCGGTGGTCCTCGCCGATCCCCTCGATCGCCTCGATCGGCTGCGGACCGCCGCGGCCGGGGTAGATGCCGTGTTCGGCAGCAGCTCCCTCCCGGATGGACTGGCCCAGTACGCCAAGGCGCTGGCGCAGATCGGCGCACCGCCGGCCAATGTGCTCGTGGTCGAGGATGATCCGGCGCAGGCCCAGTTGCTGGCGACCTGGCTCAAGCAGGTCAATGCCCGCGTGCGGACCGCCAACAGTGCGCAGATGGCTCGCGACATCCTGGCGACCGATGTGCCCGACCTGGTCCTCCTTGACGTCGATCTTCCCGACATCGACGGGTACGCGGTGGCTCGGCTGATGCGACAGGACCCGCGACTGGCGTTGGTGCCCATCGTCTTCCTGACCGCGCGCCGGTCGCTCAGCGACGAGATGGAGGGACTTCGTGCCGGCGGGGACGACTTCCTCGGCAAGCCGGTCGAGCGCAGCCTGCTGCTGCAGGTGGTGCTGACGCGGACCGAGCGCGGTCGCCGGATCCGTGAACTGGTGCACCGCGACGCGCTGACCGGCGCGAGCAATCACGCCACCTTGATGGACGAGCTCGAGCATGCGATCACCTTCTCGGGCCGGCACGGCGAGCCCCTCTGCTTCCTGATGCTCGACCTGGATCATTTCAAGCGGGTCAACGACACGTACGGTCATATGGTGGGCGACCAGGTGCTCCGCCACGTCGCGGCCGTGTTCCGCCGCGTGGTGCGCAATTCAGACCTGCTGGGCCGTTATGGCGGTGAGGAGTTCGGCATCATCCTCCGGCGCTGTCCGCCCGCGAATGGCCGGACGATCGCCACCAAATTGCGGGAGGAGCTCGCCGCGAATCCGTTCCTCCTGAGCGCCGAGGAAGTCATCCGGCCCCGCATCAGCATCGGGATTGCCAGCTTCCCCGGCTCGGGCACGACCGCCACCGAGGTGACGGCGGCGGCGGACCGGGCCATGTACAAGGCGAAAAAATCGGGAAGGGACCGGATCGAGATGGGATGAGGAACCGGTGGTTGGTGATTGGTGATTGGTGAACATGGCGAAGAGGGTGGCTCCGGATTCCGGAACCACCCTCTTCATTTTTCACCGTTCACCGTTCACCAATCGCCCATCACTTTAGTGCGGGAAATGCGCCGTCAGCGCCACCACGTCCCGCGGGTTCTCGTCGCCGAAAATCAGCTTTCCTTCCGCGTAACGGGCGTCGCGCAGGGCGAGGGCCAGCACTTCGCCCAGTTCCTCGACCGGATACACCTCGAGCCGCTTGCGCGCCTCGTCCGGCAAGTCGTCGAGATCCAGGGCATTGTCCTTCGGCACGATGATCCGGGTGATGCCGGCACGGAGCGCCCCGAGGAGCTTCTCCTTGACCCCGCCGATCGGAAGCACGCGCCCGCGCAGCGTGATCTCGCCGGTCATGGCAATGTCGTGGCGCACTTCGCGACCGGAGAGCGCCGAAACCAAGGCCGTGGCCATCGTCACGCCGGCACTTGGCCCATCCTTCGGGATGGCCCCGGCGGGCACGTGGATATGGACGTCCTTGTCGAACATGTCCTCGCGAATGTGAAGACCCGCCGCGTGGGACCGGGCGTAGGTCCACGCGGCGCGCGCCGACTCCTTCATCACATCACCCAGCTGGCCGGTGAGCACGAGCTCCCCCTTGCCGCGCATGGTGGATGCCTCGACGAACATGATGTCGCCACCCATCGGGGTGTAGTACATCCCCGTCGCGACGCCGACCTGATCGACCGCCGACTTCTCCTCCGGATGGAGCTTGGGCCGGCCAAGCATCTCGCCCACCATCGCCGGGTTGACGTCGATCTTCTCGGCCTCACCTGCAGCGATGCGGCGGGCGGACTTGCGGGCCACCCGACCGATCTCGCGCTCGAGCTGACGCACACCGGCCTCGCGCGTGTACCGCTGGACCAACTCCAGGAGCGCCGGGCCTGAGAAGTCGATCTGCGCCGTCGTCAGTCCGTTCTCCTCGAGCTGGCGCGGCACCAGGTACCGCTCGGCAATGGCCACCTTCTCGGCCTCGATGTAGCCCGAGAATTCCACCATCTCCATGCGGTCGAGCAAGGGCCCGGGAATATTCTGGGTGAAATTGGCTGTCGCGATGAACAGCACTTCACTCAGGTCGAAGGGAATCCCGAGATAGTGATCCGCGAAGGAATCGTTCTGCGCCGGATCGAGCACTTCGAGCAGGGCCGCCGCGGGGTCGCCCTGAAACGAGACGCCGAGCTTGTCGACCTCGTCGAGGAGGAAGACCGGATTGCGGGTACCAGCCTGCTTCATGCCCTGGATGATCCGGCCGGGCATGGCCCCGACGTAGGTCCGACGATGGCCCCGAATATCGGCCTCGTCGCGCGCCCCACCCAGCGAGATGCGGACGTACTTCCGGCCCATGGCGCGGGCAATACTCTTGGCCACGGATGTCTTGCCGACACCCGGCGGGCCCGCGAAGAGCAGGATCGGCGAATGCTTGCGTGCCGCCTCGTTGTCCGCACCGGCGGGAGCCGCCCCTTCAGCGGCAGCCGGCTTCGCGGCATCCGCGACAGGAAATTCACCGGTCGGCTCTCCCGTCGCCGTGCCCGGGGTCTTCGCGGCCATCTGGGCACGGAGGGCGCGGACGGCCAGGAATTCCAGCACCCGATCCTTGACATCGCCGAGGGCGTAGTGGTCTTCATCGAGGATCTTTCCCGCTTCCTGCAGGTCGAGTCGCTCCTCGGTGCGCTCGCTCCACGGCAACTCGGCGACGTGCTCCAGGTAGGTGCGGATGACCTGGGACTCCATCGACTCGCGGCCGATCCGGCGAAGTCGCCCGAGTTCGCGATCGACTTCCTTGCGCGCTTCCACCGGAAGCTCGAGGTCCGCCAATCGCTGCTCGAGTTCGTCTACCTCTCCCGCCTCATCCTCATCGCCAAGTTCCCGGCGGATGGTCTTGAGTTGTTCACGCAGGTAGATCTCGCGCTGGCGCTCACCGAGCTCTTCCTGCACCCTGCTCTTGATGTCCTCCTGCGCGTCGAGGACACTGATCTGTCGCTGCACGTGCACCAGGACGCGGCGGAGCCGGTCGTCGACCGCAAGCGTCTCGAGCAATTCCTGGCGCGCCGGCGTCTGCAGTTCGAGGTAGCCGGCGACGAGGTCGGCGAAGCGGCCCGGTTCATCGATGCCATTGAGGACCTGCTGCACGACCTCTTCGGGAAGCCCGGACTTCTGGCCGAGCTCGGCGGCACGCGCCCGCAACTCGCGATGCAGCGCGACGAACGACGGATCGGTGTCATCGACCGGGGGAAGATCATCGAGGGTCTGGACGGTGGCCACCAGGTGGCCATTCTCTTCCTTGACCTGAAAGACCATGGCGCGGCGATCGCCGTGGAGCAGCAGCTGCATGCCAGAAAGGCCCCGCTGCAGCTGACCGATCCGGGCGATCGTCCCGACGCGGTGAAGACCCTCGGCGGAAACGGCTTCGGTGTTCTCGCGCTGGGCGATCGCCAGCACGAACTTGTCCGGTGAGGCCAGGGCCGCTTCGATGGCCTTGATGGTCATCGGACGCCCGGCACCAATCGGGGTGGTAACCCCAGGGAAAAGCACGACATCCCGGAGGGGGAGGACGGGGATGGTCAGTTTGTCGGACACGGTTATCTCCTTTGCTCGTGCGGATCCGGCTGAATCGACAGCCCGGGTCGAGGCATGGCCAGTGGAGTTGAAATGGCATCCAGCGTGCCAACGATCGGGAAGGTAATCCTGCCCCGCTGGCCGTGGCGACGGCGGTCAACCGCCAGACGGGCACTCTGATTCCGGGGGAGGCTGCCGGTACCTGTCGCAACGGCAGGGAGTGGCGGCACGTTGCTCGCTGGCGCATCTCTGTGCAGATTCGGGGGTTAGATATCGTTCGTAGCACCCCACGTCCCGGGACCTGAATGAGCGATGCCACCCAGTACAGCCTGCCGGCGCTCCTCAAAGAGGCGCTGGGCGATGCCTATACGATCGAGGGTGAGATCGGGCGTGGCGGTATGGGTGTGGTCTACCGTGCCCGTGACGAACGGCTGCAGCGCCGCGTTGCCATCAAGGTGCTGCCTCCCGAACTGGCGATGTCGCAGGAGATCCGCGAACGGTTCTCCCGCGAAGCACAGACGGCGGCCCGGCTGTCCCATCCCCACATCGTGCCGATTCACGATGTCGGCGAAGGACGGGGAATTGTCTATTTCGTAATGGGGCTGATCGAAGGGGAGTCGTTGGCGGCACGGATCCGTCGGCGCGGGCGTGTTCCGGGCGATGAGACCCGCCGCATCATGCGTGAAACGGCCGATGCCCTCTCGGCCGCCCATGCCATGTCGGTGATTCATCGCGACATCAAGCCGGACAACATCCTGCTCGAAGGCACCCGCGGTCGCGTGGTGGTGACGGACTTCGGTATCGCGAAGGCGCTGCAAGCACCCGGATCAGCGAACCTGACCAGTGCCGGGATGGCGATCGGAACGCCATCGTACATGTCGCCGGAGCAGGCCGCCGGCGAGCGTGAGATTGACGGCCGCAGCGACCTCTATTCCCTTGGCGTGGTGGCCTTCCAGATGCTGTCCGGTGAGCTGCCGTTCAGCGCTCCGACGGTGGCCGGCATCCTCATGAAGCAGATCACCGAGCCGGCGCGGCTGCTGCACGAGATGCTGCCAGACGTCCCGGAAGACCTTTCGCTGGCGGTGGCCCGCTGCCTTGAAAAGGACCCCACCAATCGCTGGCCGTCGGCTGACGGCCTGCGTCGCGCGCTCGAAAGCCGGAACATGGGCGGCTATCGCCCCACTGGCCTTGGCTGGAAGGCGGCGACCCGGCCGTCGGTTTCTTCGCCCACCCGCCCGGGGACTTCGCGCTCCCCGCGACCGATCGGGGAGCGGCCGACGTTGACGCGTCCCCAGGCACCCGGGGTGTCCCGCTCGATGCGTCCACAACTCGAGCGCCCGCCGCGTCCCGGGACCGAGGGCCGCGCCAGCCGCGCGCTGGTGCGAGAAGAGATCAAGCTCAACCGGCGCGAGGCACGGCGAAACGCCCAGGCGATCGACCTGCCCGAGACCGGCGAGCCACTGGTGGTCCGCCAGGCGCGGGCGGAATTCGCGAAGTGGGCGGCGATCAGCGGCGGGCTGTTCATGGTCAATGTGATGACGGGCATGCATTCGCCATGGTCGCTGGTCGTGGCAGGGTTCATGTCGATCGGGCTCTTCAAGCGGTACTCGGCCCTGTGGCAGGCGGGCTATTCCTGGCGCGATGTCCTGAATCGCCCGGACGCCCCCGACGCGATCCAGCCCAAGGGCACAAAGAGCGCCAAGGCGATCACGGCGCCGACGGCGAAAGACTACGGGAAGTACCTCGACCGCATGAGCCAGGTCCACAAGGATCGCGCGAAGATCCTGCAACTGATGAACGACCTGAGCCAGACCGATCGCGACATGCTGCCGGAAATTGTGCAGACGACCGAGGGGCTCTACGCGCGGGCATCTCAGCTGGCCGAGACGCTGCACTCGATGGACACCATGGGGCTGGAGGATCCCGCGCGGATCTCGCAGCGGATCGCCGAGTTGCAGCAACGGCCCGCCGGGGAAGAACGTGACCGCCAGATCGCCCTGCTCGGGCGGCAGTTGCAATCCTGCCAGGAAATCTCGCAGCGACGGACCGAGTTCTCCGACCGGTTCGAGAGTTGCGTGCTGATGATGCAGAACGTGCGGCTCGACCTGATGCGGCTGCGCCAGAGCGGCATCGGGGCGGTGATCAACGGCCTCACGCAGGCCACCCAGCAGGCGCGCGCGCTGAGCCGGGATGTCGAGAACGCCATCGGAGCGGCGGCGGAAGTGAGGGAGCTGGGGCGCTAGTACTTCAGGATCTCTGCCATGGCCAGCCGCAACGTCTCGACTTGCGGCAGGATCGCGTCTTCCAATTCCGGTGCGTACGCCACGAAGGTGTCCGTCGATGCCACCCGGCGCACCGGCGCATCGAGCCAGGCGAACATCTCGTCGGCAATCCGCGCGGCGATCTCCGAGCCATAACCCCAGGACAGGGAATCCTCGTACGCGACCACGACCCGGCTGGTCTTGCGCACGGACCTGGCGATCGTTGCCCAGTCGACGGGATTGAGCGAGCGCAGGTCAATGACCTCGACGCGCTGTCCGGTCGCTTCTTCCAGGTCCTTGGCCGCCTGCTCGGCGCGATGCACCACGGCCCCGTACGTAACCACGGTACAATCGGTGCCTTCGCGAACCACGCGGGCCTTGCCGAAGGGAATCATGAAGTCGGGGCCCGGGTTGGCGCCCTTGTTGTAGGTCTGGCGATAGAGGTGCTTGTGCTCGAGGAAGAGCACCGGATCGTCGCAGCGAAGTGCCGTGCGCAGCAGGCCGTTGGCATCGAGGGCGTTGGCGGGACAGATCACCCGGAGACCGGGGATGCCCGTGAAGATCGCGGCCCCCGTCTGCGAGTGATAGACCGCCCCGCCCTTGAGGTAGCCGCCGTAGGTCGTGCGCACAACAACCGGGGCCGAGAAGGCATTGTTCGACCGCCACCGCATCAGCGCGAGCTCGTTGCGCATCTGCATGTAGGCCGTCCAGATGTAATCGAAGAACTGGATCTCGACGACCGGCTTGAGGCCACGCAACGCCATGCCGATGGCCCGCCCGACGATGTTCGCCTCGGCCAGCGGTGAATTGAAGACGCGGGTCCCGCCGAATTGCTTCTGCAACCCCCAGGTCACCTTGAAGACGCCACCCTTCCCTTTCACGTCCCCGAGGCTCTCCTCTCGCGAGACGTCCGCGACATCCTGACCAAACAGGACGATGCGTGGATCGCGCGCCATCTCGTCCTTGAGGCAGGTGTTCAGAAGGTCGACCATGGTGGTTGGTGCCCCGGTGAATTGGGGAACATCTTCGGTGTCGAATTGCCCACTGGTCGGATCGACGTCCGGTGAATAGACGTACTGATAGATGGTATCGAGGGCCGGCTGCGGCGCGGCCAGCGCGATATCGGTCGCCACGGCGATGTCCTCGTCGACCTCGCTGCGAATCAGGTCGAGTTCGGCCTCGGTGGCCATGCCGCGCTCCAGCAGGAGCGGTGGGAAGGTCTCCAGCGGATCGCGGGCGGCGTCGGCATCGCGCTCCGCCGTCGAGCGGTAGTGGACCTCGTCGTCGGACAGCGAGTGAGAATACGGCCGGATCACCTTGGCGTGCACCAGTGCCGGTCCCTTGCGCTGGCGCGCGTAGTCATGCGCCTTCTGCATCACATCGTAGGATGCCAGCGGATCACAGCCGTCGACCTCGAGGACCAGGAGGCTCGGGAAGTTCCGCATGAGTCGCGAAATCGACCCACCGGCCGTGTTCACTTCGACCGGAACGGAGATGGCGTAGCCATTGTCCTCGACCAGGAAGACCACCGGCAGCTTGAGGTTGCAGGCCGAATTGAGTGCCTCCCAGAACTCGCCCTGGCTGGTGGTGCCTTCCCCGCTGGTGCACAGCACCACCTCGTCGCCCGCGGAAAGGCCGCTGGCGCGCTCGCCCCCGCTCCGACGCATCCCCGCTTCGGCCGCGCCGACCGCCTGCAGGAACTGGGTGCCAGTCGGGCTCGATACCGAGACGATGTTGAGGTCCTTCTGTCCCCAGTGCGATGGCATCTGGCGGCCACCCGAATTGGGATCGTCGGCCGCGGCCACCGCCGAGAGAAGCTGCTCCGTCGCCGTCATGCCAAGGCCGAGGCAGAGGGCCCGGTCGCGATAATAGAGGAAGAACCAGTCGTGGCCGGGGCGAAAGACCCGGGCCGCCGCGACCAGCACGGCCTCGTGTCCGGCACCGGAGATCTGGAAGAAGATGCGGTTCTGCCGCTTGAGCTGGATCTCCTTGTCATCAAGCCGACGGGAGAGCAGCATCTGCCGGTAGAAATCGAGGAGGTCGCTCTTCTCGAGCTTGACCGCTGACTTGGGATGGGATTGGGTGCGCGTCGCCATATCCTGCTAAGATGGCGGAGAATGAGGGATCACGGAAGTCGGGGACCGAAAGAGGGACGTCGGACCGTGACCGGATCCGCTCAGGGCTGGTAGACGATCTTCCCGCCGACCACGGTCATCCGGACCGTCACGAAGCGAATCGAGTCTGGCGCGATCTTCCGGATATCCCGATCGAGAATCACCAGGTCGGCGAGACGACCCGGTGTCAATGCGCCACGTGAGGCCTCGGCGAACACCCCGAAGGCATTGGCGGTGGTGTAGGCATGCATCGCTTCTTCCACCGTGATCTTCTGGGCCGGGACCCAGCCGCCGGGATTGCGGTTGTCGAGGGTCTGTCGTGTTACGGCGGCCCAGATCCCGAGCAGCGGGTCGAGCGGCGCCACCGTCCAGTCGGAGCCGAACAGCAGGGTTGTCCTGGCATCGAGCAGGGCACGGAAGGCGTAGGTGCCCTCGATCAGCGCCGGCCGGATTCGCTTCTGCGCCCAGCGTCCGTCGTCGGCGGCGTGGTAGGGCTGCATCGAGGCCAGGATGCCACCAGCCGCGAACCGGGGGATATCCTCGGCTCGCAGGTGCTGCGCATGCTCGATCCGGAAACGGCGATCGCGCGCGCCGTGCACCCTGGCGACCGAGTCGTAGATGGCAAGCAGCAGCGCGTTGGCGCGATCACCGACCGCATGCACCACCACCTGCAAGCCGGCCGAATCGGCGGCACCGATCCACCGCCGGAGGGAATCCTCCGGGGTGATCATCAGCCCGCGGGAAGTGGAGTCGTCGAGGTAGGGATCGACCATGAGCGCCGTGGTCGATCCGAGTGAGCCGTCGACAAAGCCCTTCACGCCAGCCAGACGAATCCAGTCGTCACCAGGCCCATGAGCGGCCACACTGTCCGCCACCCGCTTCCAGCCGGCGATGGCCGGGAAGAACGCCACCCGAAGCGTCTGGTCGCCGCGCGCGCGCAAGCGACGCAACGCGGCCACTTCGAACCAGGGTGCCGACACCGCCGCCACCGCCGCGAGTCCCTTGGAGTTCGCGAATCGCATGGCGCGGACCACCGCCGTGTCGGTCTGTTCGGCGCTGGGCGGCGGGATGGCTGCGAAGACGCGATCCATCGCGGCATCCTTGAGGAGGCCGGTGGGGGTGCCGTCCTTGTCGCGAATGATGGTGCCGCCCGGAAGGTCAGGCGACGCACTCGTGAGTTGTGCGAGGGTCAGGGCACGGGAATTGGCGACACCCATGTGCCCATCAAGTCGCTGAACGAAGACAGGATTGTTCGGCGTGACCGAATCGATCCATTCGCGTCGCGGCAACGGCGCGCCGCGCCAGCGCTCATGATCCCAGGTCCCGCCGAGGATCCATTCGCCGGGGTGAAGCGTCGCGGCGTAGGCCTTGATCCGCTGCACAAATTCGGCGGGGGTTGCGGCATCGCGAAGGTCGACGAAGCCGAGCTGGAATCCGCCGTCGGAGAAGTGCACGTGCCCGTCGGCGAATGCCGGGAGCGCCAGCCCCTCGCCGGTAAAGACGACGCGTGTCTTGCGACCAAGGAGCGGGGCAATCCTCGCGCTGTCGCCCACCGCAATGATGGAATCCCCACGGATGGCAAGGGCGGCCGCCACGGGCCGTGCGGAATCGCCGGTCCAGATCGTCCCGAACACGGCCAGATCCGCTGAATCCGCGCCCGGTTCACACGCCGTGGCCAGCAGCAGGAGCAACGGGAAGAGGCGGCACGCTTTCATGATGAGCGATCAGCGACGCGCGAGTCGGCGCAGCGACTCAAGCTTTTCGAGGGCGCTCGATCCGGAGGGCGGCGCGGCTGGCGCGACGGCGAAAAGATCGCGCACGTCGAGCAGGATCTCGAGCATCAGCTGGTCGCGGACGTAGGCACTGTCGAGTTCGATCATCCGGCCGGTCTCGCCCGCGGCGCTGGCGCGCTGGTACGATTCGCGGTAGAGCTGCTCGAGGTTCGCAAGGATTTTTTCTCTGGAGCGCACGGGTTGGTCCTTCGGAGGGTTCATCGTCGGCACGGCCCTGTGCGCTAATTCTACTCCCTCGGCAGGCGGACGGGTCGATTCCGGCCCGCGGAGGCCCCCGGGCCGGCTGGTTTCAGGCAGGGGGAGTCAGGCGCTTACTCTTCAAGGAGACCGACCAGGGCGCGTCGGGTCAAGTAAGCGAGCCACCAGTCACC